>DASSTJ010000136.1:0-3701 GCA_035707965.1 Actinomycetales bacterium | reverse complement strand
CGCTGATCGCGACCGCGGGCCACTTCGGCGCGCAGTTCTCCGGCTGCGACGAGGACACCGTGACGCTGCTGCGCGAGTTCGGCGAGCAGATCGGCGTGGCCTTCCAGCTCGCCGACGACCTCATCGACCTGGCCTCGGAGTCGAGCGAGTCGGGCAAGACGCCCGGCACCGACCTGCGCGAGGGCGTGCCGACCCTGCCGGTCCTGCTGGCGCGCCGGTCGACGGACCCGGCCGATGGTCGCCTGCTCGAGCTGCTGGCCGGCGACCTCGACGACGATGACCGGCACCTCGAGGCCCTGACGTTGCTGCGCGCCCACCCGGCGATGCACGAGGCTCAGGCGGTGACGCAGCAGTGGGCCGAGCGGGCGCGCTCGTCGCTCGACGTGCTGCCCGACTCTCCCGTCAAGTCCGCGCTCCAGGACCTGGCGCTGGCCGTCGTCCACCGCACCGGCTGAAGCCGGCAGGCCCGCCGTCAAGCGACGGCGTCGGCCTCGCACGAGCGGTCGGTGACGAGCATGTGCTCCGGAAAGTGCGTGAACATGTACCTGGTGCGCGCCTGACGGACTGCGAGCTGCGGCGTGATGCCGCAGCCCCAGAACACCGGGACGTCGCCGGGCTTCATCACGGGTGCCTCGCCGAAGTCCACCGCGGCAAGGTCGGAGATGCCCAGGGCGCCGGGGTCTCCGACGTGGATGGGAGCGCCGTGCCCCCACGGGTAACGGGCGGTGATCTGGATGGCTCGAGTGACCAGCTGCGCGGGCACCGGCCGCATGCTGACGACCATCGGCCCCGAGAACCGGCCGGCCGGCTCGCACGGCAGCGTCGTCACGTAGATGGGCGCCCCGGTGCCGGCCTCCAGGTGTCGCACGGGGACTCCAGCGTCCATGAGGGCCGACTCGAACGACAGGCTGCACCCGAGGAGGAAGGCCACGGCGTCGTCCTCCCAGACGTCCAGCAGCCGCCGCGGCTCGGAGTCGAGCACGCCGTCGCGGAAGACGCGGTAGCGCGGGAGGTCCACGCGGATGTCGGCGCCCGGCGCCACCGTGCGGGACACGGGGGACCCGGCGTCGAGCACCTCGATGAGGGGGCAGGGCTTGGGGTTGCGCTGGCAGAAGAGCAGGAAGTCGTAGGCGTCCTCGCGTGGTACGACCGCCAGGTTGGCCTGCAGCGCGCCGAGTCCCAGCCCGGCCGTGGATCCCTGCCAGTCACCTCGCGCGATGGCTGCTCGGAGCTCGGCGGGTGCGAGCTGACGAGCCTGCGACTCGCTCAGGCTGCCCTGTCCTTCGACGACGACGGTGGTCACAGGCGCCTCCCGTACGGGTCCCGGTGCTGCCGGATGTGATGGCCAACGTAGGCGGGACCAGTCGGCCTGTCAACAATTTCGGGACTGTCTCAAAATCGAGCCTGGCCGGTAGGCGCCTCAGGCGGCCGCGCCCTCGGCTGCTCGGGCGAGGCGCACGCCGTGGGCGGCCCGCAGGGAGTCGAGCGTCAGCACGACGAGGGCGACCCAGACGATGCCGAAGCCGACCCAGCGGGACGGCGGCACCACCTCGCCCATGAGCAGCACGCCGCACAGCAGCTGCAGCACCGGGGTGAGGAACTGCAGGAGCCCGATGGTGACCAGGGGGATGCGCCGGGCCGCGGCCGCGAACAGCAGCAGCGGCACGGCCGTGGCGATGCCTGTCGACGCGAGCAGCAGCGTGTGACCGGTGCCTTCGCTGGTGAACGTGCCCTGGCCGTTCAGCTCGAGCCACACGAGCGCGCCGACGGCTAAGGGGAACAGCAGCGCCGTCTCGGTGCTGAGGCTGGCGAGGGCGCCGAGGCCGACGCCGATGCGCTTCTTCATCAGCCCGTACGTCGCGAACGAGAGGGCGAGCACCAGAGCGACCCAGGGCGGTCTGCCGTAGTCGACGGTCAGCACCACCGCGGCCACGAGTCCCAGCGCGACGGCGCACCACTGCAGGGGGCGCAGGCGTTCACCGAGCCAGAGCACGCCGAGCAGCACCGTGACGATGGGGTTGAGGAAGTAGCCCAGGGCGGCCTCGACCACGTGACCGGAGTTCACCGCGTAGATGTAGACGCCCCAGTTCGTGGCGATCATCACGGCCGCGACGCCGAGCTTGAGCAGCCGGCCCGGGTGGCGCAGCAGCGGCCGCACCCAGTGGACGTCGCGGATCAGGGCCAGCGCGATCACGCAGAAGGCGAGCGACCAGACCATGCGGTGCAGCAGGATCTCGAGCGCGTTCGCCGGGAGCAGCAGGTGCAGGTACAGCGGGAAGACGCCCCACAGCAGGTACGCCGACAGCCCGAATGCGGTGCCGTTGCGCACGCTGCCGGGGTCGGGTGATGTCCTCGCGCCGGCTCCCTCTCCGATGCTCGCGACGATGTCGGGCGCGCCGCGGCTGACGCTCACGCGCCGGCGGTGGACGCGTCTGCCGCCGCGACGCGGTCGCCGACGGTCCAGGTGTCGGCGCCGGCGAGCAGGGCCGCCACGTCGGCGTCCCCGGCGGGGCCACCGGCGGCGTTGACGGCATGGTCGACCTGGTCGCGGACGACGTCGTCGTAGGTCGGGCGCACGACGTCGCGGAACACCCCGACGGGCACGTGCGTCATGGAGGGACCGTCGAGCCGGGAGATCGCGAACTGCGCAGAGGGGTCGACAGCGTGCGGGTCGTGCCGGACGACGCGGCTGTCGTCGGCCTGGGAGGCTGGCGCAACGGCGAGGGTGCCGTCGTCGGCGCGGACGACGACGTGCGGGTCGTCCTCGGTGCCCGAGGTGATCGGCTGGCCGTCCGCCAGCCGCAGCAGACGCATCGGTGCCTCGCCGGGGTCCTTCAGCACGTCGAAGGCGCCGTCGTTGAAGATCGGGCAGTTCTGGTAGATCTCCACCAGGGCGGTGCCACGGTGCTCTGCGGCTCGCTGCAGCACCTCGGACATGCGCTTGCGGTCGGAGTCGAGCGTGCGGGCGACGAACGACGCCTCGGCGCCCAGGGCGAGGGACACCGGGTTGAACGGCGTGTCGACGCTGCCGAACGGCGTCGACTTCGTCACCTTGCCGACCTCGGAGGTCGGGGAGTACTGGCCCTTGGTCAGCCCGTAGATGCGGTTGTTGAAGAGCAGGATCTTCAGGTTGACGTTGCGCCGCAACGCGTGGATGAGGTGGTTGCCGCCGATGGACAGCGCGTCGCCGTCACCGGTGATGACCCAGACCGACAGGTCGGGACGGCTGACAGCGAGCCCGGTGGCGATGGCGGGGGCTCGCCCGTGGATCGAGTGCACCCCGTAGGTGTTCATGTAGTACGGGAAGCGGGACGAGCACCCGATGCCGGAGATGAAGACGATGTTCTCGCGCTTGAGCCCGAGCTGCGGCAGGAAGGCCTGCATGGTGGCGAGCACGGCGTAGTCGCCGCAGCCGGGGCACCAGCGCACCTCCTGGTCGGAGGTGAAGTCCTTCTTCGTCTGCTTCGGCGCGTCGGTGTCGAGCGCGGGCACCCGCGCGAGCCCGTGCTGGACGGGCAGCGGCAGGGCCGTCTCCTGGTCGGTCATGACGCCTCCTGCTCGGGGGCCGCCGGGCCGGCCGGGCTGTCGTCGGCGGGACGGCGGTCGCTGCCGTCCGGCAGCTGGCCGGCGACCGGCTGGTCGGTGCTGGCCGCGGCCAGCTGGTTCGCCGCGATCGCCGTGGTGATCGCCTCCACGAGCTC
>DASSTJ010000135.1:0-11879 GCA_035707965.1 Actinomycetales bacterium | reverse complement strand
CGCCGTACGACCTCGGTGGTGGTAGCCGATGAGAGTGCCTACCAACACTGCGACTGGACCAGTCGCGACCACCTCGATGCGATGCAAGAACCGGATCAGATCAACCAGTACCCCTCACAAGTGCTGGACCAGCACTTCGGGGCCGGACAAGTCGCTATTCGGCACGGCACCCTCGCGGGCGACTCAGGGTGCGGTGCAGGGTGCGTCGTGGTGGTCACGCTTCACCGGCCGACATGTCAGAGTGACAAGGAGCATTCGCATTGGTGTTCGGATCGGCAGGATCGGAGGCCACGTCTTCGGGACACCTGTCACCGTCGCGGCGACCGCCGCAGTATTCGTTCACAAGCCGTCCAGGGTCGGGCATGACGCACTGAAAGGCCGCATCATGGCCCCGCGTCGTGGTGGCCGACCCCACATCTTTTGAGGCGCGGAATGACAGTCCGAGTTTCGATATTTTCGTGGCTAAGGCGCGAGCGCAAGTCGCTGGTGGATCCTGACAACATCTGGCGTCAGCTGCTATTCGCCGCGGCGTTTTCCATGGCGCTCGTGGCCATTGGAATAGAGTGGCTTGGTGGAGTCCACCTCCGCTCCAAGATCTTAGGGTTGGGTGCCACATTATTTGGCATCTTCGGGCTGATTGCGATTTTGGCGTATGTTGCCCGTCCACCTCGGAAGAAATAGCAGAGTGTACCGACCGATCCAGCAGGCGGTGGGCCCCCGACTCCTCCTGCTCGGCGGTCACCTGACCACTCAACAGCCCACACAGCTACGACGCCGAGACGACGCCCATTGCATAGAGCCGGCTTCAGCTACTCGGCGGGGCGCAGGCTCATCGGGCCGTAGACCTCGGTGCCGTCGTGCAGCAGGTGGACGGCGTCGACACCTGCGTCGAGCAGCGTGCGCCACTCCTCGCCAAGCCAGCTCTCGGCGTCCGACTGGCTGGGGAACGGCGTGCTCGGCGCCTCGGCGGGGCTGCAGGTGCGGCCCTCCGCGTCGACGTAGCGCCACGTCCAGGACTCCGTCATGGCCGCGAGCCTACGACGTGCTCGCTCTCGCCGCCCTCCGCGGGTGAGGCCCGTCTCACCCGGCACCGACCTGTCGGACCCGTCGGTCAGATGGGCTACGGTGGGCCCAGCACCACCACACGCGACACCCAGGGGAAGCCGGTCCAATGCCGGCGCTGACCCGCAACCGTAGGTCGTCCACCTCACCAGAAGAGGACGACGAGCCGGAACGCCTGGGAGTAGCGAGCGGCTCCTTCGTACCGTCGAGGTCTACGGGGCGGAGCCCGGACACCACGGTCCGAGCCCGCCCTCGTCTGAGCGCCAGCGCAGACGAGGGCGTTCTTGCGCCCGGGGCACCGGGTCCCGTCGCGGACCGCTGTCCCGAGAGGTTCCTATGTCCCCCGCCACCCACCGTAGGCGCGTGCGAGCACGCACCGCCGGCGCTGCGCTCGCCCTCCTCCTGACCGGCACGGCCGCCGCCCTCAGCGCGGCACCCGCGTTCGCCGAGGCGACAGGCTCACCGACCACCTCACCAACCGCGTCAGCAACCGCGTCGACCACGCCGTCACCGACGGCGCCGGCCACGGTCACCGGTGCACCCACCGCTCCGACCAGCGATCCCGGTACCGCGACGAGCACCGGTACCGCCACGAGCGCCGGCAGCGCGACGGCCGATCCGGGCGCCGGTGCCGCTGCGGAGGAGCCCACGCGCCCGGCCCCCGCCACGAGCAGCGCACCCCCAGCCGCGACGCCCACAGCCGCCCCGCACGTGACCGCCCTCGCGCTTCCGACCGGCACCGCAGCGGAGAAGGCGGCCTCCTACCTCGTCGTCCAGCTCACCGAAGGCGACCACGTCGTCGGCCCGTACGGCCCCGACCTCGGCCAGACCGCGGACGTCGTGCTCGCGCTCTCGTCGCTGCCCGCTCAGACGGCCTCGCGCGACGCCGCCGCGGCGTACCTCGCCGCTCACGTCGACGACTACGTGCACGGCGCGGCCTACGTGGACGGCACCGAGTGGGGCGAGAAGGCCGGGGCCAACTACGCCGGACCGACCGGCAAGGCCATCGTCGCCGCACTGGCTGCCGGGCTGAACCCGCGCGCCCTGGGCGGCTTCGACCTCGTCGACGAGCTGCAGGGCCTCATGTCGACCAGCGGCAGCACCGAAGGCCGGTTCTCCGACGACAGCGCCTACGGCGACTACTCGAACCCCATCGGCCAGGCCTTCGACATCCTCGCGCTCAAGCGCACCACCGGCGACGTGCCGGCGCCAGCCGTGCGCTACCTGCTGACGGCGCAGTGCAAGGACGGCGGCTTCGCCGACGCCTACCCGGCGTCGCCCGCCAGCTGCACGTCGAACCCCGACACCACCGGCCTCGCCCTGCAGGCCCTCGTCGCCGCGGGGGTGACCGACTCCGGCTCCGACACCGCCTGCGCGGCCGCCAAGGCCCTCGCCTGGCTCACCGCTCACGACGCGAAGGACGGGTCGTACGCCAGTGGCGCCGTGAACCCGTCGGCGAGCCCGACGGCCAACGTCAACAGCACCGCCTACGCGGCCCTCGGCCTGACCGCAGCGACCGTCGGCACCGCGCCGCAGGTCGCGTACCTGGCCAGCGTGCAGAACCCCGACGGCGGCCTGCCGATCGTGCCCGCCTCGAGCGACACCTCGAGCAACGTGCTGGCCACCGCCCAGGCGCTCAACGCCCTGACCGGCTCGTCGTTCCTGTCCCTGGGGACGTCGCCGCTCGCCGCGGCTGCTCCGGCCTGCGCCCTGGCCACGACTCCGACGACGAAGCCCACGACAGGGGGCGGCGGCGCCACCGCCACGACCGGAACGCCGCCCGGCGACCCGCGTGACGTCAGCGCCGCCGCTGCCAGCCTCCCCCGCACCGGCGCCGACCCCCTGGTGCCGGGCTTGGCCGGCCTGGCCCTGCTGGCCTTCGGTGGTGCCGCCGTCGCTCTCAGCCGCCGCCCGCGCGGGGCGCGCGCGTCATGACGCGGACGTGGACGAAGCTCGGCGGCCGGTGGTGGCGCACACGCGTACTCGGCGGACGACTGCTGGCGACAGTCACGCTGCTCGTCGCGGCCGCCGGCGCGCACGTGGCCGCCGCACCATCGGCCCACGCCGCCGCCTGCAGCTCGACGTCAGGCGTCACGGTGGTGGTCGACTACGGCAGCCTCGGCGGCACGTCGGTGGCGTGTGCGAGCAGCTATGGCTCTGGCATCCAGGCCCTGCAGTCGGCGGGGCACGCCATCACGTACGTCCCGCGACAGCAAGGCATGGTGTGCACGATCGACCGGCGGCCGGACCCCTGCAACGGCGCACCCACGACGGCGTACTGGTCCTACTGGCGCGCGTCGCCCGGCGGCTCCTGGTCGTACAGCACCGTCGGAGCCAGCGGCACCCACCCGAAGGCTGGCAGCGTCGAGGGCTGGGCCTTCGGCGCCGGGAAGCCACCGTCCGTCGCACCGCCGGGGGCAGCCGAGCCGAAGCCGACCTCGAAACCGTCCACGTCGTCCTCGACGACGGTTCCGCGTACGTCGGCGTCGTCGCACAGCAGCGGCCGGACGACGGCTGCCGCACCCGGGGGTGCGACCAGCACGAGCCGGTCGACGGCGAAGGTCACCGGCGCCGCCACGACGGCGGCGACGTCCGCCGGCTCGACGGTCCCGCCGTCCTCCACCGGATCACCGACAGACGCGGGCTCGACACCGGTCCTGGAGTCGACCCGCACCGACACCGCCGTCCCGACGTCCGCCACGACCAGCTCGAGGGACAGCACCGGCATCGTGGTCACCGTGGTCCTCGTGCTGCTGCTGGCCGCGGGTGGCGGGGTCGTCGCCTGGCGGCGGCGCGGGACCGACGGCTGAGACGCCCATGAGCCAGCGGGCGCACAGCGCGTCCCGGAGCCGGGGCTCCCGGCTCGGGGACGGGTCGCGGCTGCCGCGTTCCCTGCACCCGGGCGCGTGGTGGGTGTGGGCGCTCGGCATGGCGGTCGCAGCGTCGCGCACCACCAACCCGCTGCTGCTGGTCCTGCTCGTGGCGGCCTCGGCGTTCGTCGTGGCCGCGCGCCGCACGTCCACTCCCTGGGGTCGGTCGTACCGCATGTACCTGCTGCTGGGCGGCGTCGTGATCGGTGTTCGGGTGGTGCTGCACGTGGTCGTGGGCTTCGGCTACGGCACCCACGTGCTGCTGCGACTTCCGCTGATCCCCCTGCCGTCGTGGGCCGCCGGGATCGAGCTCGGCGGGCCGGTGCACCTGGAGTCGTTGCTCGACGCGACGTTCCAGGGTCTGCGCCTCGCGACGCTCATCATCTGTCTGGGGGCCGCGAACTCCCTGGCGAACCCGAAACGACTGCTGCGGTCGCTGCCCGGTGCGCTGCACGAGGTCGGGGTGGCTGTCGTTGTCGCGGTCAGCGTGCTGCCGCAGCTCGCCGAGAGCGTGCAGCGGGTGCGACGTGCTCAGCGGCTTCGCGGTGATCTCTCCCGCGGTCTTCGCGGGGTGCTACGCGTCGCCATGCCTGTGCTCCAGAACGCCCTGGAGCGGTCGGTGCAGCTGGCTGCCGCCATGGACTCCCGGGGCTACGGCCGACGTCGTCCGGTGCCCGTCTCGGCACGTCGTACGACCACCGCGCTGCTGCTCGCGTCGCTGGTGCTGCTGTGCCTGGGCGTGTACGAGCTGCTGGCCGCCATGGGCACGCCTCTGCTCGCCGTCACGCTGCTCCTCGGGGGCGCCGCTTCGGCGGTCGGAGGACTGGCCCTCGGGGGTCGACAGGTCACCCGCAGCCGGTACCGCCCCGACCGGTGGCGAGCGGCGGAGTGGCTCACCGCGGGGACAGGGCTGGCCTGCGCGGCCGGGCTCGTCGTCGCGAGCCGGGTCGACGCCGCCGCCGTCATGGTCACGATGCAGCCTCTGACGACGCCGAGCCTGCCTCCCTTGGCGATGCTCGCCGTGCTCGTCCCGGCGCTCGCCGTGGTGACGGCGCCGCCCCCGCCCAGCCCACCCCGGCAACGGCGGCGGCTCATGGACCCCGGGCCGGCACCTTCGATGCCGCCGGACGACGACCGAGCCCACCACCCGCTGACGCAAGGAGCGACCCGATGACCCAGCCTCCGGGCACTTGGTCGCTCTGCCCCGCTGTGGCGATGCACCACGTGTCCGTCACCTACGCGGATGCGGCGAGCCCGGCGCTGCGTGACGTCGACCTGTGCGTGGACGAGGGCGAGCTGTGCCTCGTCGTCGGGCCGACGGGCTCGGGCAAGTCCACGTTGCTCGGTCTGGTGAACGGGCTCGTGCCGCACTTCACCGGCGGCACGGTGTCGGGGTCGGTGCAGGTGCTGGGGCGTGACACCCGCGAGCACCGACCCCGTGACCTCGCGGACGTCGTCGGTGTCGTCGGGCAGGACCCGCTGGCGGGCTTCGTCACCGACACCGTCGAGGAAGAGCTGGCCTACGGCATGGAGCAGCTGGCCCTGCCGCCGGACGTCATGCGTCGACGCGTCGAGGAGACCCTCGACCTGCTCGGCCTCGCCGAGCTGCGGCACCGACCACTGCACGACCTGTCGGGTGGCCAGCAGCAGCGCGTGGCGATCGGCTCGGTGCTCACCACCCACCCCCGCGTGCTCGTGCTCGACGAGCCGACGTCCGCCCTGGACCCGACCGCTGCCGAGGAGGTGCTCGCCGCCGTCACCCGGCTCGTCCACGACCTCGGCGTCACGGTGCTGCTCGCGGAGCACCGCGTCGAGCGCGTGCTGCAGTACGCCGACCGCGTCGTCCACGTCGAGGCCGGTCAGGTGTACGCCGGCGACCCTGCTGTCGTCATGGAGCGGTCGTCGGTCGCCCCACCGGTGGTCGAGCTCGGCCGGCTGGCGCGCTGGTCGCCCCTGCCCTTGTCCGTCCGGGACGCCCGGCGCCGCGCGGCACCGCTGCGGGCGCGGCTGCGCGCCGTGCGGCCCGTTCCGGCGGCGGAGCCGGCCAGCCAGAGCTCCGCATCGCAGCGATCGGACGGCGGACGGCGTCCCGCGCTGGACGCGCGCGGCGTCGTCGTCCGCTACGGCGCCGTCGTCGCCGTCGCTGGCGTCGACCTCGCCCTACAGCCCGGCGAGATCACCGCGCTCATGGGTCGCAACGGCGCCGGCAAGTCGTCGCTCCTCTGGGCGCTGCAGGGCACCGGTCCCCGGCAGGCAGGCAGAGTAGACGCCGCAGGCGCGGACCCCGCCACGCTCGCGCCGCGCGACGCGCGCACACGCGTCGGTCTGGTGCCGCAGCAGGCGACGGACCTGCTCTACCTCGACACCGTCGCGGCCGAGTGCCGGCGGTCGGACGACGAGAGCGGTGCCGCCGTTGGCACGTGCGCCGGGCTGCTGCAGCGGTTCGCCCCAGGCGTGCAGCCCTCGCAGCACCCACGCGACCTGTCCGAGGGTCAGCGCCTCGCTCTGGTGCTGGCGGTCCAGCTGACCGCCGACCCCGCCGTGCTGCTGCTCGACGAACCGACCCGCGGCCTCGACTACGGCGCGAAGCGCCGGCTGCGCGACACGCTCCGCGGCCTGGCCGCACGCGGTCGCGCGGTGCTGCTGTCGACGCACGACGTGGAGTTCGTCGCGGACGTGGCTCAGCGGGTCGTCGTGATGGCGGACGGCGAGGTCGTCGCCGACGGCCCCACGACGAGCGTCGTCGTCGGATCCCCGGCCTTCGCTCCGCAGGTCGCGAAGGTGCTGTCCCCCGAGCACTGGCTGACCGTCGACGAGGTGCGCACGGCCCTCGTTGCACCGGCGGCGTCATGAGCGCTCAGCCGGTCGAGAGCACGGGCACGCCGCTCGACGGCGCCGGGTCGCGACGGCGTCCTGCGGTTCGGCGGCCCGAGGCCGTCCGGCTCGGCTTCGGCTCGATGGTCGCGCTGGCGCTGGTCTCCGTCGTCGGGCTCGCCGCGTTCACCTGGCCGCTCTTGATCGACGTCGGGTCCCGCCTCGGCCATGGTGGCGACGCCCCACTGGTGCTGGCCGCCGTGCTCGTGCTCGTGCTGGTCGTCGTGCTGGCCCAGGTCGCCGAGGGTGGGCTCGACGTGAAGGCCGTGGCGATGCTCGGCGTGCTGTCCGCCGTCGGGGCCGCGCTGCGCCCCCTCGGCGCCGGCACGGCCGGGCTCGAGACGGTCTTCTTCCTGCTGGTGCTGGGCGGTCGCGTCTTCGGTCCCGGCTTCGGGTTCGTGCTGGGCGCGACGACGCTGACCGCGTCCGCGCTGCTCACCGGCGGGGTCGGTCCCTGGCTGCCCTACCAGGCGCTCGGTGCTGCCTGGGTCGGGCTCGGCGCCGGTCTCCTGCCGTCGCTGCGCGGTCGCGCCGAGCTCGCGCTGCTCGCCGCGTACGGCGCCGTGGCCGGGCTCGCCTACGGGTGGCTGCTCAACCTCTCGTTCTGGCCGTTCACAGCGGGTCCCAGCACCCAGCTGTCGTTCGATCCCACCGCGTCGGTGCTGACGAACCTGCACCACTTCGCGCTGTTCAGCCTGGGCACGTCACTCGGGTGGGACCTTGGCCGCGCCGTCACCAACGCCGTCCTCGTGCTCGTCACGGGTCGCGCCGTGCTCGGCGCTCTGCGTCGGGCCGGACGTCGTGCTGCCTTCGACGCGCCCGTGCAGTTCACCGGCGCCACGACGGTGCCCGGAGCGACACTGCCGGTCGACGCGGGAGCCTCGACCGAGGTGGCCCACTGATGCGCGTGCGGGTTCTCAGCACCGGTTCGGCGGACGGCTGGCCCAACGCGTTCTGCACGTGCGCCGCGTGCGCGGCCGCCCTGGCGCGCGGTGACCTCCGGGCGCCGACGTGCACGCTGGTCGACGGCCGACTTCTCCTCGACTGCGGTCCCGAGACCCCGCGGTCCGCGCTGCGTTGCGGCGAGTCGCTCGCCGGTGTCACTCACGTGCTCGTCACGCACGACCACCCCGACCACAGCGCACCGATGGCCCTGCTCTCCCGGAGGTGGGCCGGACGCGCGGAGGCGCTCACCGTGATCGGGCCCGCCGCTGTGGTGGGGGCGTGGCGGCCGTGGGCTGCGCCCGACGACGACGTCCGCTTCGTCACCGTGTCCACCGGCGACGTGCTGGACGCCGACGGCTACCAGGTGCGCGTGCTCCAGGCCAACCACCAGGCGTGGCGGCCGGAGGACGCCGTGCTCTACGACGTGAGCGCACCCGACGGCAGCCGCCTGCTCTACGCCACCGACACCGGTCCCCTTCCGTCGTCGACCCGTGACGCGGTCGCTGGCGCCGGCTACGACCTGGCGCTGGTCGAGGCGACGTTCGGCGACCGCGGCGGCCCCGGAGCGCCGCCGCGTGGGCAGCACCGCGACCACCTCGACCTGGACGACCTGCGCGACGAGCTCGCGGCACTGCGCTCGAACGGCGCGATCACCTCACGTACCGACGTCGTCGCCGTCCACCTCTCGCACCACAGCCCGCTCGACCTGCCTGACCGCCTCGCGAGGCTCGGGGCTCGAGTGGTCGATGACGGCACGGAGATCGTCTGCTCACCGGTCAGCGGGGGCGCCGGACAGGACGCCGGCGAGCCAGTGCCGATGTCGCCGCACCGCACGCTCGTGGTCGGCGGCGCGCGCTCGGGCAAGTCGCACGTCGCGGAACGGCTGCTCGCCGGGTACTCGACGGTCACGTACGTGGCGACGGGCCCGCAGCCCGGCGAGGACGACCCCGAGTGGGCGCAGCGCGTCCGGCAGCACCGAGAGCGGCGCCCTCCGCACTGGACGACGGTCGAGACGACCGGGTTCGCCACGACAGGGCTCGCCGACGCGCTCCGCGGCGCGACCACGCCCGTCCTCGTCGACTGCGTGGGCACGTGGCTCACCGCGGTGCTCGACGAGACAGACGCCTGGGCTCAGGTGGGCTCGGAGGCGCCGGACCCGTTGTGGCACAAGCGGTTCGACGCTGTCGTCGACGATCTCATCGAGGCCTGGCACAGTGTTCGGGTGCCGGTGGTGGCCGTGACCAATGAGGTGGGCGGCGGTGTGGTGCCCGCCAGCGCGTCGGGCCGGCTCTTCCGTGACGAGCTGGGACGTCTCACCACGCGGCTGTCCCGTGCCAGCGAGCGCGTGCTGCTCGTCGTCGCCGGGCGCACGCTCGACCTCTCCGACTCGCCCGACCGACCACTCCAGGAGCGCCCGTGACCGATCTCGACCTGACGGCTCTGCGCGAGACCGTGGGCAGGCGCGACGACGACGCGGTGGCCCAGGCACGCCAGCGCCTCGACACCCTCGTCAAGCCGCTGGGTTCGCTGGGGCGGCTGGAGGATCTCGCGGCGTGGCTCGCCGGCACCCAGGGCACCTGCCCGCCGAGCCCCCTGGACGACGTCCGCCTCGTCGTCTTCGCCGGGGACCACGGCGTCGCGGCGCAGGGCGTCTCGGCGTACCCGCCGGAAGTGACCGCCGCGATGCTGCGCACGTTCCTGTCCGGCCGGGCCGGCGCCGGTGTCCTGGCCCGGCAGCAGGGCGTGCGGCTGCGCGTGGTGGACCTCGGTGTGGACGCCGACACCTCCGAGCTGCCCACCGAGGTCACGTGCTTCAAGGTGCGCCGTGGCTCGGGAAGCATCGACCGCGAGGACGCACTGAGCCAGGGCGAGGTCGAGAAGGCGTTCGCTGCCGGGCTCGAGCTCGCGGACGACGAGGTCGACTCCGGCGCCGACCTGCTCGTCGCCGGCGACATGGGCATCGGCAACAGCACCGTGGCCGCGGCCATCGTGGGGGCGTCCCTCGGCCTCGGACCGCTGGACGTCGTCGGCGGCGGCACCGGGGTGGACGACCTGGCGTGGGCGCACAAGGTCGCGGCGCTGCGCGACGCGCTCTACCGAGCGCACGCGCACCGTCCCCAGAGTCGCCGCCTCGGCCCGATCGAGCTGCTGCGCACGGTCGGGAGCGCCGACACCGCGGCGATGACGGGGTTCCTGCTGCAGGCGGCGGCACGCCGCACGCCGGTGCTGCTCGACGGCGTCGTGTCGTGCGCGTGCGCCCTCGTGGCCCGTCGCATCGCCGAGGACGCCGCCGACTGGTGGCTCGCCGGCCACCGCTCCACCGAGCCCGCGCAGCACCGCGCCCTCGACGTCCTCGGGTTGGAGCCACTCGTCGACCTCGGCATGCGACTCGGTGAGGGAAGCGGTGCACTCGTGGCGCTGCCC
The DNA here is from genome assembly GCA_035707965.1 of Actinomycetales bacterium. Lineage (GTDB taxonomy): Bacteria > Actinomycetota > Actinomycetes > Actinomycetales > Angustibacteraceae > DASSTJ01. The sequence continues at coordinate 1,704 of DASSTJ010000135.1, read as the reverse complement.
CTGCTGCGGTCCGCGCAGGCGCTGCTCGCGGAGATGGGCACGCTCGCCGATCTGGGGCTCGACGTGGACGAGGCACCTGCCGTCGCGCTCGACGACGAGGCGACGTGACGCCACGCTCGATGCGCCGCCTAGGGTCAGGCATGCGTCAGCGGTTCACGTCGCCCTGGCAGCAGCTACCACCCACCCATGCCGGTTCTCGTGCCTGCTGAGAGCGCGGCCCTCGACGTCAGCGGCACCTGGGCGGACGCCGTGCGCCTGGCGGTCGGCACCCTGACCGTCGTGCCGGTCGCTCCGCCGCGAGCCGTGACACCGCGGGTCGCCGGCAGGGCGATGCTGCTCGCACCTGTCGCGGCTCTTCCGCTCGCGCTGCTCACGACTGCGGTGCTGTTGGCGAGCGACCTCGCGCGGCTGCCGTCGTTGCCGGGCGCTGCGCTGGCGGTCGGTGTGCTGGCCCTGGCCACGCGAGGCCTGCACCTCGACGGGCTCGCCGACACCGCCGACGGGTTGGCCAGTGGCTACGACCGCGAGCGCGCATTGAGCGTGATGCGCTCGGGAGACGTCGGCCCCGCAGGGGTCGCCGCGACGGTGCTCGTGCTGCTCGTGCAGGTGGGCTGCCTGACGGCGCTGCTCGAGACGGCAGGCGGGACGGCCCCCGCACCGGCTGCCGTCGTCGCCCGCGACCGTTGGCCGGGCGTCGTCGCGGCGGTCGTGCTCGCCGTGCTCCTCTCGCGCTGTGTGCTGCCCCTGGCGTGCGCGCGCCGCGTGCCCAGCGCCCGTCCCTCCGGGCTCGGCGCCACGGTGGCCGGCAGCGTGCCACCGGCGGCGGCCGCCGTGCCGCTCGTCGTGGTCGCCGGCCTGGGCGCGCTGGTGCTCGGCTGGGCGGACGCCGGCTGGTGGCGGGCTCCGGCCGCCGCGCTGGCAGCACTCGTGGTCACCGTCGTGCTCGTCGTCCGGTGCACGCGACGGCTGGGCGGCATCACGGGCGACGTGCTGGGTGCCTGCGTCGAGCTGTCGTTCGCCGCGACGCTGCTCGCGCTCGCGGCGGGCTGACCGGCAGCAGGCTGAGCTGACAGCAGGCTGAGACCGGACAACGGTGCAACGGCTCGTCACCGGTGATGCGCCGTTGCACCACAGTCCCACGAACGAGCGCTCGTCAGCTGGTGGACGTCTCCACGAACGGCGGCTTGACGACCCGGCAGCGCAGCCCACGGCCGCGCACGTCGACGACCACCTCGTCGCCGTCCTCGACCGAGCGGTCGAGCAGCGCCAGGGCGATGCCCTGCTTGAGGGTCGGCGAGAACGTGCCGGACGTGGTGACGCCGACCTCGGCGCCGTCGTCCAGCGACCCGGAGACGACGCGGCACTCGGCGCGCGGGATGCCCCGGTCGAGAGCAAGCAGCCCGCGGAGCAGACGCGACGTCTTCGCCTCGCGCTCTGCCTCGAGCGCCTCCTTGCCCCAGAACTCCGGCTTCTTCCACCCGACAGCCCATCCGGCGCGCGCCTGCACCGGCGTGATGTCCAGAGACAGCTCGTGCCCGTGCAACGGGTACCCCATCTCCGTGCGCAGGGTGTCGCGCGCGCCCAGACCGGCTGGCAAGCCACCGAGCGACCTGGCCGCCTCGAGCAGGGCGTCCCACAGGGCAGGCGTCACGTCCCAGGCCGGCATGAGCTCATAGCCCCGCTCACCGGTGTACCCGCTGCGGC
>DASSTJ010000134.1:0-28799 GCA_035707965.1 Actinomycetales bacterium | reverse complement strand
CCGGCGCCGTAGCTGCCGGTGGTGTCGGCGACGAGCAGCAGGACGGCGATCTGGCCCATGGCCATCGGAAGGCGCGCGATCCACGCCAGCGGGAGGAAGAGGCGCCCGGCGAGCGCCACGAGCGCTCGAGCCTGGGTGGGTGTCAACGGGTTCTCCGGGTCAGTGCGGCGGCGCCGTCCCACCCCCGGCGCCACAACCCTGAGCTGTCTCCATGATATCGCGCTCCGGACGATGTCCGGTCATCACGACGGGTCGCGGCATCTCAGGGCCGGGCTGGTCTCAGATCCGGCACGTGACCCGCCGCTGCTCCGGCAGCATCGGCCGGATCGACCGGCGTCAGCGGATCTGACGCACTCGGCTCCCGTTGCCCCAAGCAAGGTCAGCGGTCCACGCCGTGTCCTCTCGCCGATCGGCCAGAGCGAGGCACAGCCGGTCTGCGAGCGACAAGCCGCTCCCAGCGTGCCAACGCTGCGCAGCCCGTTCCGCGTCACCTGCGGTCACAGGTTCCACTCCCAGTCGGTAGCTCTCAAGGAGCGCCTTCACGAGCAACCAGTCCTTACCTGCCGCCCGAACCTTCTGAGCAACCTCCGACCAGTTCGCGGCCCCACACACCGCCCCGTCGAGGAGCACGCGCTCGACGACGTCGCTCCCCGGCTCGCCCTGCGCCCATGCCAAGACCGCCGAGGCGTCGAGAACGCTCATGCAGCGTCGTCCCGCGCCGCCGCCTGTCGGCGCTCGGCCAGGAGATCGCCGACGAGGTCAAGCCCGCTCAGCTCCTGCCGTACCCGATCGCGGAGCTGCTCCCGCGTCAGGAGAACAAGTCCTGAGGAGCTCTCGAGGAGGACAAGGCTGGTGCCTGGCACCAGACCCGCATGCTCGCGCACTTCAGAGGGCAGCACGACTCGACCCCGGTCTCCCACGACCACGTTGTACGTACCACTCATGAAGACAGCGTACCCCGCAGGCTTGACTGGTGGGAAGGGCAGGTTCACTCGCAGCCGATGCCGTCGCCGTCGCGGTCGAGGTGCGGGGCGTAGCCGGGGTCGCCGCGGTGGATCGGCGCGGCACCCGCCGCGCGCACCGCCGTGCAGTTCTTGTAGTAGACGCTGCCCGGCGTCGTCGCCGTGCGCGCCTTGGTCGTCGACGGCGACGGGGACGACGCCGCGCGCTCGGGCCCGCCGCCGAGAGCTATGGCACCTGCCCTGGGCAGCGGCTGGTCGGGGCAGCCGGCCAGCACCCGCGCGATCGCGGCCTTCTCGGCCGCGGTGACCCACAGCCCGTACGCCTTCTTGACCGCGACCTGGCGCGCCACGTACCGGCAGCGGTAGCCCTTGGCCGGTGGCAGCCACGTCGCGGCGTCGGCGTCGCTCTTGCGGCCGTTGGTGGGTCCGTCGACGGCCAGCAGGTTCAGCGGGTCGTTGGCGAAGCGCTTGCGCTTGTCGGCCGACCACTGCTGGGCGCCCTTCTGCCACGCGTCGCCCAGCGCGACGACGTGGTCGATCTGAACGGCGAGCGACGTCTGCTGCCCGCGCACGAAACCGATGGTGCGCCCGGTGTAGGGGTCGTGCAGCGTGCCGCTCAGCACGAGACAACCGTGGGTGCCGGCCTTGAGCACGAACGACGACAGGTCCCGACGCAGGACGTCGTTGCGGGTGTCACAGCCGTTGCGATCGACGTCCGCCCACGCCTGACCGAAGGCGTCGCGGTCGTAGCCGGTCTTGGGGGCCCGTCCCTTGACGGCCAGGCCCGCCAGCGCGGCGAGCGCTGTGCCGGCCTTCGCGGGCGGGGCCGTCGCCGTGGACGAGGCCGGCATGGTGCTGGACGGCGCGCTGCTCGGCGCGACGGACACCGACGCCGAGGGCGTCGAGCTCGACGCCTGCGTCGGGCGCGTGGTCGCCACGTCGACGGTGTCGTTCTGACACGCACTCACCAGCAGCAGCGCGCTCAGCGCTGCCGAGGCCAGGGCCACATGCCTTCTCACGGTGGGACACTCCAGTGCTCGGTCGCCCCGCCCGCGTCTGCAGCCTAGGCGTGCGAGGTCGTCACCCCCCGGTCGACACGGCGACGCGTCCCCTTGAGCCAGCACGCCGACGGCCGCCCTGGTGGACCATCGGCCACTCCCAGCCGTACGGACGTGCCGCCGAGAGCCGTGCGCGTCAGGCCAAGGGCGTCGTGGGGTCGATCCACGTGATCGTGTCGAAGCCGAAGGCCTGCACCGCGTCGCGCACCGAGCCAGGCAGCAGCTCGTTCTCGGCCCGCAGCACCAGCTCGCCGTCGACGTTGTAGACCGAGAGGGCGACGAGCACACCGGGGCCAGGGTCGCGGCGCAGCGGCACGTCGATGCGTGATCCCGCGAACGTCTCGGTCGACAGCACCCCCGCCCACGGCACCATCGCCATGGTGCCGGGCGGCCTCGTGCGCGTCGCGTCGTAGTGCGAGAACAGGTACACCACCATGCGGTCGAGCTCGCCCACCTGGCGCAGGTCGACGTGCAGCTCCTCGAACCGTTCCCGCGTCGAGCGGATCACCGGACGACGGGACGCCGGCGGCGCCACCGTGACCTGGCTGACGGCCTGCACGAGGGACGACGCCCCCGACCTCAGCCGGTAGGCGCAGCCCAGCCGCAGGTCGCCGTCGCCCACGGACGTGGCCGCCGTGACGGTCAGGCGCCCGACGCCGGACTGCACGCGGGTCAGCGTGACTGTCGGCTGCTGCGGGGTCAGCAGCGTCGGCGCGCCGCGCGCGAGGCGTCGCACGAGGTACGCCGGCGACCGCGGTGCGGACGGCGTCGCTGCACTCGTCGACGGACGCGCCGGGCCGCTGGTCGCGGAGACTGGCGGCGGAGCGGGCGACGGCGACAGGTCGAGCGACGTGCCGCCGCCGGACGCCGGGACTCCCGGCGCGCGGGCAGCCGCCTCCGACAGGTCGAGCGACGTCGACCCGCTGCCCGTCGAGGACGCCGGCGGCGCCGGCTGCGGCGCCGGCATGGGAGCCGCATGTGACCCGACCTGCGGTGCGGGGGCCGCCGGAGCAGCCAGGTCGAGCGCGGTGCCGTGTGCGTCCGACGCGTCAGATCCACGCTCGTGAGCCGGCGGTGACGGCCATGGTCGGAGGCTGCGGCGCCGCAACCAGGGGAGGTCGTCGCGCCGTGGCGCGCTCTGCGGCGTCCGCACCGCTACAGCGCCACGCCGTAGTCGGCGGCCATGGCGGTGATGCCCTCGGCGTAGCCCTGACCGATGACCTTGAACTTCCAGTCGCCGGCGTGCCGGTAGAGCTCGGCGAGCACCAGGCCGGTCTCCGTGCTGAGCTCGGGCGCCAGGTTCTCGGAGCGCACGAGCTCGGCGTCGTCGCGCTGGTCGAGCACCCGCACCACGGCCTCACGCAGCTGGCCGAGCTGGCGGCGCTGGGGCGTGCCCTCGTTCACGTAGGCGACGACGACGATGCGCTTCACCTCGTCGGGCACCTTCGGCAGGTCGACCTCGATCTGCTCGGTGTCGTCGCCGACGGCCCGGCGCAGCTGCTCGACGGACAGGTCGGGCGCCGACAGCTGGTTGAAGAACACGAAGTGCTCGTCGGACAGCACCTTGCTCGACGCGTCGCACAGCAGCGTGGCCACGACCAGGTTGTCGATCAGCACCGGCTCGGTGGCGGTCACGCGCACGCCGATCACGACGCCGGTCAGCGTCGGGATCTCACGGGTGAGGGCGACATTCATGCCGCGCTTCATCGGTACGGCCACTAGAGGTCCAGGTCGGATCGGGTGAACTTGGTGCGCAGGAAGCTGCCCTGCGTCATGAGGGCGTCCGCGTCCTCGTGGTTCGTCGCCTCGAGGGTCGCGACCGCCGACGTGCGCAACGCGTCGAGCTGCTCGAGCAGCGACTCGCGCGGCGTGCGGCCCGACGATCGCGGTCGGTCCAGCAGCGACCGGTCCACCGCCAGGTAGGTGCGCAGCGTGGTCGGCAGGTAGTCCGTGACGATGCCTTTGACCTGCACCACCGCGTAGACGTCCAGCGGCCGGACGTCGGACGTCGCGACGACGTCGCGCAGCAGGTCGGTGATCTGCCGCGCGCCGACGACGGCCGCAGCCGGCAGCTGCCCGGCATGGGCGTTGACGAACCGGTCCAGCTGCGTCATGGCGTCGCGCAGCGCGTCGGGGCTGTCCTCGTCGTCGGTGATCTCGTCGCGCAGGTGGTCGGCGCCCTCGCGCAGCCGCCCTCGCGCAGCCGCGGCGGACTCGGCGGCGTCCGACCGACGCCTGTTCAGCCAGGCCACCGACGTCCCTCCTCTCGCTCTCGGCCCTCGTGCCGCTCAACGCCAGCGCTACACCTGGCTCTCGCCCTGCCCCTCGCGAGCGCGGGTGCGCTCCAGGTACGGCTTGGCCCGCACGATCTGGCCCTCGAGTGCCGTCACCGTCTGCTGCATGCTGTCGACGGCCTGAGCGCGGAAGGTGTCGAGCGCGTCCATGGTCGCGAACACGTTGTCGAAGGCGGCCTGCAGCTTCGCGACGTCGACGGTGGCCGACGCGGCCTGCTCGTGGATCTGCCCACCCTGGATGCGCAGCTGCTCGGACGTCGACTCGATGAGGTTGCTCGTCACCGTGTTCAGCGCGCCGATCTGGTCGAGCACGAGCTTCTGGCGCGACAGAGCCTGCGAGACGATCACGGCCGTGCGCAGCGCAGCGATCGTCGTCGTCTGTGCGCGGTCGACACCCTTGATGAGCTCGAGGTTGTTGCGGCGCACCAGGTCGAGGGCCATGTAGCCCTGCACGTTGACGGCCATCTGCGTCATGAAGTCCTGACGTCGCTGCCGCACGGGGAACAGCGCGTCGGACCGCATCGTGTTGGCGTCGTCAGTGCGGCCGGCGGCCTCCAGCTCGGCCACCTTGTTCTCCAGCGCACTGTCGAGCGCGGAGGCCAGCTCGTTGTACTCGGCGAGCTTGCCCATCGTCGTCCACATGTTGGCCTTCTCGGTCTCGATCGCCGCGTTGTCCTTGCGCAGCTCGTCCTGACCGGAGCCCAGGGCCTTGATGATCGCGTCGAGGTGGGACTGCGCCGACTGGTACTTCATGAAGTAGCGGTCGAGCTTGTCGCCACCGGGCAGCCACTTGAGCACCTTCTTGACGCCCGTGAGGTCAGCCCGCTTGGGGTCGAGGTCGGTGATGGTGGTGCGCAGGTCCACGAGGGTGTTCGCGACCCGCGTCTGGGCGTCACCCTTGTCCTTCTTGCCGAGCGCCGCAGCCGGGCGGTCGAGCATGCGGCTCGACACCGAGGCGGCCGCGCGCATGTCCTGCTCACCCATGCTCGTGATCGCCGAGACCTTCTGGGTGAAGGCAGGAGATCGGGCGTCGAGCGACGCGAGCTCGCCGACGAAGGCCTCGGCCTTCGCGCGCAGCTCCGCCTGCTTGCCCTGCTCCAGGGGCACGGCACCGGCGGCCTGCTCGTCCTTCACCACGACGACGGGCGCCGGTGGAGTCAGCACGAGCTCGCCGGACGTGGCGGCCGGGGCCGGGGTGGCGGCCGGGGTCGTGGCGGAGCCGAGGTCGAGCTCAGACATGTGTCCGTTCTCCTTCACTGCAGGGCGTCAGTACTCACTATCTCATCGGACGGTGGGTGCCGGAGGAGCTCCAGCAGGCGCCGAACGACCTCTTCTCCTGCCCGCACGCCGGCGGTCGCCGTGACCGTCACGTGCGGCGGGCGCCAGCCGATCTCGTGCAGCTCGCCGTGAGGGGGCCGGACGGCGTTGTCGGCCAGTGCGAGCACGTCCCGGTCGAGCAGCGAGTCGCCGGCAGCCAGCAGCCGGGCGGTCCCGGTGCGCCGCGCCACCTCGGCAACCGCCGCGGCCTTGGTCAGCGGACGCGGCACGCAGTAGAGCCGCCTGCCCTGCAACGACACCCGCCACCCCCGCTCCGCGCACCAGGCGGCCAGGTCGGCGAGCGCGCTGCCCGGCCAGGTCGCGGGGTCGACGGCCACGTAGGTGAAGAGCCCTTCGGCCGCGCGCAGCTCGCTCGTGCGGTGGCCGTCGGTCGTCCGCTCCAGCGCGCCCGTCACCTCGTCCAGCGGCGCGCACTCGGCGGCGACCGCTGCCCGCACCTGGCGGGCCCAGTCCTCGTCCGGCCGACCGTCGACCAGCAGGTGCCCGCCGTTGGCCACGACCGCGAACGCAGGTGCGCTGCCGGGGCCCGACCCGTCGAAGAGCCGGACCCGGGCGTACTGGGCGCGGGTGCGCGTCGTCACCGGCACGACGACTGCGGCACGAGCCAGCTCAGCGAGGAGGGTCTCCGTCCGCTGCGTGCAGTACGTGAGCGGCTCACCGCGCCACACCTCGGCGACGACGAGACGAGGAGCCAGCAGGTCGTCGTCCCCCAGCATCAGGCTGCGAGCCGAGTAGAGCAGGGTGCCGTCGAGGTCGAGCGCGACCAGCGCCGGCCTGGCCCGAGGGGCGCTCACGGCCGCATCCGCATCCGCGTCTCGTGGCGATTCCCGGAAAGGTGCACCGCCATCCCGGACGCCCCGCTGGCACCGCGGGTGTAGCGCGGGTGGATCAGGCCGACGCACCGGTAGGGCAGGTCGTCGAGCTCCTCGACGGGGACCCCCCGCTGCTCGGCAAGCAGCAGCACGTGGCGCAGGTCGGGTTCGGCCGGAGCGCCGGCACCGCCGCTCCGACCGCCGTCGCGACGCACGAGCACGCGCCACGGCACGCGGCGCAGGAGCACCCTGGTCGTCTCGCCGACGCCCGGCTTCACGAGGTTCGCGTCACCGATGCCGTAGGTCTCGCTGATCCGGTCGACCGCTCGCCACCCGGACCACGTCACGGCGCGATCAGAGCGGGCGACCTCGGGCCACCGTGACTCGACCGCCTCGGCCACGTCGACGAAGCGCGCTGCCACCGCATCGAGGAAGGCACCGGAGACGTCGTCGGACGCCAGGTCGGCGTAGAACTTCGCGCCGTGGAAGTCCTCCGGCCCGATCAGGGCGTCGTTGAGCACGGTGCGTGACACCAGCCCGGACACGGTGGAGTTCAGGCAGGCGGACGGCACGAGGAAGTCGTCGCGAGTTCCGAACGTGCGGACGCAGTGGCCAGGGTCGGCGAGCACCGCGAGGTCCGGGTTGAAGCGCACGCCCGTCGTGAGCTCGTGGCGTGCGAGCGCGGTCGTCAGCTCACGCGCGATCGCTCCCTTGCCGGTCCAGCCGTCGACGAAGACGACGCGACCGGCGTCGTGGCGCCGAGCGAGGTAGGCCAGCGCCGTCGTGTCGATGCCGCGGCCACGCACGATGGACACGGCGTAGTGCGGCAGGTCGAGGCCGTACCGCCACGCAGCCCAGCGCCGCATGAGGATGCCGACGGGCGTGCCGGCCCGAGCGAGTGACGCCAGCACCGCGGTGTGCCCACGCTCGGCCAGCACCAGCTCCGTCACCACGCCGACGGCAGCAGCGACACACGTGGCCGACTCGTGCAGGGACGCCTCGAACAGCGCCACGTACTGCGGGGTCGGCTGGTACTCGACCGGCAGCGACTCCGCATAGTGCGCTCCCCCGCTCTGCACCGCCTCCTCGCGCTCCTCGACGGGTGCCTCGAGAGCGACGTGGGACAGGTCGGTGAGCAGCCACGCGACCTCGTCGGGCGCGTAGGAGCCGAACCGTGGGCCGCGCAGGGGCTCCGGAAGCCGTTGCGGCACAGCGCTTCTCGCATCGGGCGAGAGCAGGGACACCTGCGGCGGAGCGCACGGCAGCGTCACGACCACTACCTGCCGCGCGACCGACCCCAGCTGTCCGAGCAGCCCCGGCTCGCCGAGCGGCGGGAGACTGCTGCCCTCGTCGATGACGAGCAGCACGACGTCGTACGGCCGGGAGCCGTCCGGCCCGACGAGGTTGTAGGCGAAGCGGCGACGGCGTCCGCCGCCCACGGCGTCGTCCGGCTCGTCCGACGCGTCGAAGGCCAGGGCGCTGCGGATCGCGTAGCCGGCGTCGTCCAGCGGCAGCACCGGTGACCGGGTCGTGGTCGAGAAGCGCACCTTCGCCACCCGGCCGCGGGCCGCCAGCTCGGACTGCAGCGCGGCGGCCAGCCGCAGCGGCGCTGCCATGAGCTCCTCCGTGCCGAGCACCAGCACGGTCGTCGGTCGCTCGACGTCGGCGAGCACGGCGTCCTGGGCTGCCTCGGCCAGCGCCTGGGCCAGCCGCGGCAGACGCTCCGCCAGGACGGCTCGATGGACGGGCGAGACCCCGTGACGCGCGGTCTCCGGCACCGATCGCGGCCAGTCGAGGGCGAGTCGTCGCACGCCCTCCGGCTCGGGGCGCAGGGGCTCGGTCTCGCGACGATCGACCTCCGCGACCACGGCGCGGCCTCGCTCCAGGACGTCGGGGGGTAGGGCGACCGTGCCGCTCGCCAGGGCGACGACGTCGATCGAGGTGCCCAGCCGCGCACCGAGCGCCGCGAAGCGCTCACGGTCAGGGTCCGAGCGCAGGTCGACGAGCGCCGCCACGACGTACCGCTCACGTGGCGCCCTGCGGTGCAGCGCCTCGATGGTGCCGAGCGCCGTGGCTCCGGTCGACAGCTCGTCGTCCACCAGCACGAGGGGCTGACGACCGTCGAGCTGCGACGGGTCGGCCGGCAGCAGCAGGTGGCTCGTGGCGTGCGAGTGACTCTCCTCGAAGCCGGCGTACGGCTCGAGGCCGGGAACGTCGCGTCGTGTCGAGTGCAGGTAGAGGCTCGCGCCGAGCCGCTCGGCCACCGCGTCACCCAGCCCGGTCGCGGTCTCGGCATAGCCCAGCACCACGAGGTCGAGCGCGGGTGCAGGGCTCTGGACCAGCTGCAGCAGCCGGCGAGCGTGGTCGGACGCCGGGTCGTCCACGGCCGCACGCAGGTGCTCGGCCGCGGCCCGGACGTCCGCTCCGGGCTCGAGCCCGACGAGCCGGAGCCGCACGAGCGCGCCGAGCAGCAGACCGGCGCCGAGTACCACGCGCGGGTCGGTGGGCACGTGCTTGCCGAGAACGCGTGACACGAGCAGGTGGGCCCGGCGCGGGTTGCGGCGCACCGCGAGACCGACGAGGTCCGTCAGGGACAGCCCGACCGGGCTCCCCGTGGTGGTGAGGGTGAGGGTCAGGTGGTCGGCCACCCACTGGCCTGGCCACACCCCTTCTGCGGCCACGGGTCCAGCGCTCGTCCGGGTCACTCGACGCCTGCCGCGAGCAGGTCGACGAGGCGGATGCCCTCGGCCGCGACGCCGAACGCCTGGGCACGTCGCAGCGTGCGCTGGGCCCAGGCACGGTGCGGCTTCGCCTCGTTCATCTTGTTGCGGTAGCTCGATGCGGCGACACCCCCACCGGCGCGCTCGGCGCCCAGAACGTCGGTCGCGTCGACGAACTCCTCGTGCGTCACGACGGACAGCGCGTGGACGACGGGCACGTGCGACGGGTGGATGACGGTCTTGCCGAGCAGCCCGTTCGCCTTGTCCAGGACCAGCTCGCGGATGAGCCCGTCGACGTGCTGGGTGATGAGCTGCTCGCGCAGGTCCATCGCGTCCTGCGCCGCGAACGGTGACTGGCGCAGCAGGGGCTTGAAGATCCGCTCGTGGTCAGCGAAGTACTCCCACACCGGACCGGTGACGACGTAACCGCTGCCGTCAGCCCGGCCGAACACGTTGACGACGTCCGCGATCGCCTCTGCTACCACCCCGACGTCGTAGATCGTGAGGTCACGGTCGCGCCGGATGCCGTACGCCGAGCTGAGGTCGGTCGTGCCGAGCCGGACAGCGAGCACCTGGTCACGATGGGCGTCCAGGAGCCGCTTGGCGTCGATCAGCGCCTCCACCCGCGTCTCGCGGTGGATCAGCTCCGGCGACTCGAGCACGGGCATGGCGAAGAGGCGGTGGCCCGTCGCCCTGGATGCCTCCTGCACCGCCCGCAGGAACGCCCTGCCCGTGCGCGCGGTGAACTTCGGCAGCACGAAGCCTGACAGCACGGCCACGTGCTGGCCGAGGCCGGAGACGACGTCCGCGATCTGCTCCGGGCTGCGCACCCGTACGAAGACGAGCGGACCGTCCGCGCCGGTGGCAGCGAGCTCGCTCAGCTGCCGCACGACGTTGCGCTCGGCCTCGGCCACCTGCTCGTCCGGGACGGCGTCCTCGAGGCAGACCACGGCGCTCACCACGCCGTCGGCAGCCCGCCGCAGCAGGTCACCGGCCAGGCTCGGCCGGGTGCCCGGGCTGTAGAGGCTCGCTCCCAGGGCGGTCGAGAGCAGCGCCGGGTCGTCCGCCCGCGTGAAGCTCTGCGGCGGAACGTGGAACAGCCGTTCGCGCTCCTCGTCGGCCAGGTACGCGAAGTGGCGCATGCCGGTGGCCCTCAGACCGCCGCGGGCGCTCCGGTCACAGGTGACCGGAGACCGACGGCAGGAGGTCGTGGAAGGTGCGACCGTTGGCGATGGCCCCGATGGCGGTCATCGACCAACCCGTCCCGTCCCGGGACACCTTGGACATGACCTGCGCGTTGTGGGTGCCCGAGCCGGTCAGCTCGTACCGGGCCACCTCGGCGCCGGTCGTCTCGTCGACGAGCCGGCAGAAGGCGTTCTCGATCTGGCTGAAGTTCTGCCCGGTGAACGAGTTCACGACGAAGACGAGCGTCTGCACCGTCGTGGGTAGCTGGCCGAGCTCGACGATGATCGACTCGTCGTCACCCTCGCCGGCGCCCGTGCGGTTGTCGCCGGTGTGCTGGACGGCGCCGTCCTTGCTGCGCAGCTGGTTGAACCACACCTGGTCGACCAGGCGGCCGGACCCGTCGAACATCAGGCACGACGCGTCCAGGTCGATGGACTGCGACCGCGAGCCGAAGAGGCCACGCTTCTTGACGGCGTCCCAGCCGAGCCCCATCCGCACCCGGGTGAGGCTACCTCCGGACGACTTGGTCAGGGAGACGCTCTGGCCCTTGCTCAGGTTGACGCTCATGGTCCTCCTCGGTTCGGCGGTCGACGTGGGCTTCTTGGTGTAGTCGATCGGCACGGGGCTCCTCGTCAGTCGGGGTCGTGCGGGCGCGCGTGGAGCGGACGGGCTCCGCAGTCAGAACTTGGCGTCGGCGTGGATGGTTCCCGAGCGCTCGTCGGCAGCGTCGTCCTGCTGAGCGAGGCCGCGGTTGCGCACGAGCGACGAGATGAACGCCGCGCCGATGAAGCCGACGCCGATGAGACCGGTCACGACCTCTGGCACCTCGTGACGGATCGTCACCAGCAGGATGACGGCGAGCGCGCCGATCGCCCAGTGCGCCCCGTGCTCGAGGTAGACGTAGTCGCTCAGGGTGCCCTTGCGCACGAGGTACACCGTCAGCGACCGGATGTACATGGCGCCGACGCCCAGGCCCGTCGCGATGATGAAGATGTCCTGCGTGATCGCGAAGGCACCGATGACGCCGTCGAACGAGAACGACGCGTCCAGCGCCTCGAGGTAGAGGAAGAGGAAGAACGCGGCTCGACCCGCGACCCCGACCGCCGACGTCCGACGCACAGCCGCCACGTCGCTCAGCGACTCGTCGACCTGCTCGGCGTCGCCGTGGACACCGGCCAGGTGCTCGTCGTCCGGAAGGGATGCGTGGCTCTCGGCCTCGAACAGCTCGCCCAGACCGTTGACGAGCAGGTACGTGATGATTCCGAGCGAACCCGACACCATGACGGTGCCCGGCTTCTGCGCGAACACCTCGGCCGTGGTGGTCAGCGCCGCGAGCGCGACCACCACCGAGAGCTGGTCGAGCTTGCCGATCTTGGCGAGCGGCCGCTCGATCCAGGTGAGCCAGCGGATGTCCCGGTCGGAGAACACGAAGTCGAGGAACAGCATGAACAGGAACATGCCGCCGAAGGCCGCGATGCTCGGGTGCGCGGCGTGAAGCAGGTAGGCGTACGTGCCGGGCTCGTCGATGGAGCCGCCCTCGAGCGCCAGCCGGACGGCGTCGACCGGTCCGATCTGGGCCGTCACCCCGACGATCACGAGCGGGAAGACCAGCCGCATGCCGAAGACGGCGATGAGGATGCCGACGGTGAGGAACATCCTCTGCCAGAAGGCGTTCATCCTCACCAGGATCGTCGCGTTGACGACGGCGTTGTCGAACGAGAGCGAGATCTCGAGGACGGAGAGGATCGCCACGAGCGCGAACGCGGTCGGGCCACCGAGGACGAACGCGGCCGCCAGGGCCGCGGCCGTCACCGCGAAGGACCAGCCGAAGGTCCGAAGGATCACAGGAGGGTCATCTCGTCAGGCCGGCGACGGGGCGCCACGGCGGCGGGTCGGTCGGCGACGAGCGGGACGCCGGTCCGGGGACAGGACGGGGTTCACCCGACGTTGACGCCGTAGTCCTTCGCGATGCCGGCGAGTCCCGACGCGTACCCCTGCCCGACGGCACGGAACTTCCACTCGCCGTTGTTGCGGTAGAGCTCGCCGAAGATCATCGCGGTCTCCGTCGACGCGTCCTCGGTGAGGTCGTACCGTGCCAGCTCGGTCCCGTTGGACCGGTCGACGACCCGGATGAAGGCGTTCGACACCTGACCGAAGGACTGCCCGCGGGCGCTGCCCTCGTAGATGGACACCGGGAAGACGACCTTCTGCACCCGCTCGGACGCGCCCGCGAGGTTCACGTGGATGACCTCGTCGTCGCCCTCGCCCTCACCGGTGAGGTTGTCACCCGTGTGCTCCACCGAGCCGTCCGGCGACGTCAGGTTGTTGAAGAAGACGAAGTGCGCGTCGTCGAGGACCTTGCCGTCGGCCCCGCACAGCAGTGCGCTGGCGTCGAGGTCGAAGTCCGTGCCCGTCGTCGTGCGCAGGTCCCAGCCGAGGCCCACGGACACCGCCGTCAGACCGGGCGCGATCTTGGTCAGGCTGACGTTTCCACCCTTGGAGAGGGAGACCGACACGAGCGTTCCTCCTGGCAGCATGGGGTCGGGCGGTTCCCTGCCCCGGCATCCGGTTCTCTACGGGCGCGCGCACGACACCCGCGTACGCTCACCCTAACCGCTGGCGGCCGGGGAGCGCACGAGACTCGGACGGGGTCGCAGGCAGCCGCCGCCCTCCGACGTGCCCCTCGGAGAACGCCGCCCCCTCGCTGCTCACGACACGGTTGCGACCGGCGCGCTTCGCGTCGTACAGCCGCTCGTCGGCTCGGGCGAGCAGCAAGGAGCGTTCGGTGCCCTCGTCCGGCGCGACAGCGGCACCGATGCTGATCGTGACCGGGAGGCCGCGGGTCAGACCGCTCCAGTCGTGCTGCGCGACGGCGGACCGCACCCGGTCGAGCAGCTCGCGGGCCCGCAGCTCGTCAGCCGGCACGACGAGGACGAACTCCTCACCCCCCAGCCGGGCCGCGATCGCGCCCTCCACGACGCCCACGCCGGCGCTCAGCAGGTCCGCCACCCGGCAGAGCACCTGATCACCGACCGCGTGCGAGAGCGTGTCGTTGACCTGCTTGAAGTGGTCGAGGTCGACGAGCGCCACCGTCAGGGACCCACCCGACTCCGCCGCGGCCGCGCACAGCCGCCCCAGGTGCTCGTCGATGAAACGCCGGTTCGGCAGGCCCGTCAGCGCGTCGTGCACCGACAGCTCGCGGTAGTGGGCGCTGTCGCGCCGAGCCTCCGAGGTCTCGAAGAGCACCTGCAAGGTGCGGGCGCGCGCCTCTCGCTCCAGCGAGTGGAGCTCCATCGCCGCGTCGTGGAACCTCTTGTGCTCGGCGAACGCCAGCTCGAACCGGCCGGCGGCAGCGAAGAGCTCCGCCTGCTCGCGGCGCACGCGCACCTGCAGCGGTCCGAGCTCCAGCTCGTCGGACAGCAGGCGGCACTGGTCCAGAGTGGCCTGGGCGTCGTCCGTGCGGCCCTGCAGCCGCTCGATCTCGGCCAGGGTGAGCAGCGCGTTGGCGCGCTCGTCGAACAGACGGGGACGACGTCCGGTGTCACCGCGGACCGGCGACAGGATGCGGTGGGCCGCGTCGAGCCGCCCGTCGAGCATGTAGACCCGTGCGATGGTGTCCAGGTCGTGCACGTCCAGAGCCCGGTCGTGCCGGGCCGACACCGCGGCGAGCCGCTCGACGATGGGCAGCGCCTGCCCGACGTTGTCGTCCTCGTACTCGGTGTAGGCCCAGTTGTTGAGCACCCGCATGCCGATGAACAGGTCGCCGCTGCGATCGGCCAGCTCGTTGGCCTCGATGTAGCGCCGTCGCGACTCGGTGTACGAGCCGACCTCACCCAGCGCGTCGGCCAGGGCCAGCAGGTGGTCGCACCGGATCACCGAGCGGGCCCCGCCGGGCAGCAGCTCGACCCCCTTGATGGCGTGCTCGAGCGCGAGGGCGAAGTCACCTACCCGGCGGAACAGGGACGACAGCGCACGGTGACTGCGGGCCTGGAGGTAGATGTGGGCGTGCTCGTCCGCCCACTGGGTCACGCGACGCATGATGCGGGCGCTCTGCTCGGTCAGCCCGCGCTGCGACTCCACCTCCGCCTGCACGAGCAGGGCCCGAGCGGCGGCCGACGGGTAGACGCCCCGGTCGATCGTCTGGAGCAGCTGCAGGGCACGCGCGTGCGCGGCATCCGCGTCACGCCAGACGAGCTCCTCGAGCCGGTCCAGCCTCTCGCCGTACGGCGAGTCCTCGTCCACCACGGCACCCTCGTCGTCCGTCGCTCCTGTCCTCTCCCTCATCGGCCTCTTCGGTACGTGCACCCAGGTGGCATTCGGGTGAATCGCCGTGCTGGGTACCTCGAGGCAGCCGACCAGGTCAGCCGCATGCCTCAGCGGTCCAGGTCGACGACCGTCATGCCGGCGGATGCCGGCGGTCCGCTCATCGCCGCGAGCGCCTTCCCGGCTTCGTCGAGCGAGATGACCGAGCCGACCAGTCGTCGCGGCTGGAGAACGCCACGCGCCACCAGGTCGAGCATGCCGGCGTAGTCGCGGGCGGCCATGCCGTGCGAGCCGTAGAGGTCGAGCTCCTTCGCCAGGACCAGGTCCATGGGGATGGGCGGGGTGCTCTCGTCGCCGAGGAGCAGGCCCACCTGGACGTGCCGGCCGCGGCGGCGCAGGGACCGCACGGAGGCCGCGGCCGTCCGCGGGGACCCGAGGGCGTCGATCGACACGTGCGCCCCACCGCCGATGGCGTTCTTGACCGCTGCCGACGTGTCCGGCGTGGCACGGGCGTCGACGACGTGCTCGGCCCCGAGCTCGGCGGCGAGCGCCAGCGCGGCGTCGCTCACGTCGACGGCGACCACCCGGGCGCCGAGCGCGACCCCGATCATGACGGCAGACAGGCCGACGCCGCCGCACCCGTGCACCGCCAGCCACTCGTCCTCCACGAGTCGCGCCCGGCCCACCACGGCCCGGTAGGCGGTGGCGAAGCGGCAGCCCAGGGACGCCGCCGTGACGAGGTCGACGTCGTCCGGGAGCCGGACGAGGTTCGTGTCGGCGGCGTGCAGGGCAACCAGCTCTGCCATGGAGCCGGGCCCGGTGAAACCCGGCTGGCTCTGGTGCGGGCACACCTGAGCCTCTCCCGCCTGGCAGTACTCGCAGACGCCGCAGCCGCAGACGAACGGCACCGTCACGCGGTCGCCGACGGACCAGCGGGTCACGCCCTCACCCACCACCTCGACGGTGCCGGCGAGCTCGTGGCCGGGGACGTGAGGCAGGGGGACCGGCTCGTGGCCCTGCCAGGCGTGCCAGTCGGACCGGCAGACCCCCGTCGCACCGACGCGGACGACGACCCCGCCGGGCGGTGGCAGCGGTTCAGGGACGTCGCTGACGCGAGGCAGCTCACCGTAGGCGTCGAACACGAGTGCGCGCACAGCCGTACGGTGCCACGTCCGTCCGACCTGGCCGCGACGACCCGCTCAGGCGGCGGCCAGCACCATCCCGTCGGAGGCGGTCAGGCGTCCGGAGTGGTCGACGCTCACGCCGTGGTAGCCCGGGAACCTCGCCAGCCAGCCCACCGCGCCCGTGCCGTGGACGAAGGCAGCGGTCGCCAGCACGTCGGCCCACGTCAGCGAGGGACCGACCACCGTCATGCTGGCGAGCCCGTCGGCGGGCCTCCCGGTCCGGGGGTCGACCAGGTGGTGCCCCCTGGCACTGGTGCCGGACGTCGCCACGGCACCGTCGGCGCGCTCGACGACCGTCAGCACACCGCCTCCCCCGGGCCGCTCGACGCCGACCCGCCACGGTGGGCCACCCCCGGCGGTCCCCACCACGACGTCGCCCCCGGCGTTCAGGCAGACGTCGTGGTCACCGGCGCGCTCGACGATCCGGAACGCGCGTTCGGCCGCCCACCCCTTGACGACGCCCGACGGGTCGAGGTGGTGGGACCCGTCCGGCCGCGGCAGGCGCACGCAGAACACGCCCTCGGTCATCACCTCGGCCTGCTCGGCCAGGTGCAGGACCTCGCGCACCGCGGGGTCGGCGTCCGCGATGCTGAGGCGGCCGTCGTCGATCCGGTTGATCTCGCTGTCGGGCCGGTAGGTGCTGAAGAGCTCGTCGACCCGGTGCAGCCAGGTGAACGCCTCGTGGACGACGGACCTGACGGCGTCCGAGCGTGCCCGCGGCCCACGCACGTGGATGCTGACGGGCAGGCCCATGACCTGCTCGACGTACGCGGCTCTCGGCAGCTCGGCTCCAGCGCGGGGGGCAGTCACACCACCATGGTCACGCCTGGTTCTGGGAGCTCCCTGAGTCACCGCCGTGAGCCGACGGCACGACGAGGGTGAACGAAGCCCCGGCGCCCGGCGAGCCGTCGATCTCCAGTCGTCCACCGTGGGCCCGCGCGACCTCCTCCACGAGCGCGAGGCCGAGCCCGAACCGTCGCCCCTCGTCGCGAGTGGTGCCCCGCGCGAATCGCCGCACCATCGCGCGAGCGGCGGACGGGTCCAGCCCCTCCCCGTCGTCCACCACCGCGACCGACACCTCCGCACCATCGGTGCCCACGTCGATGCTGACGTGGCCACCGGCGGGCGTGTGGGCGATCGCGTTGTCCGCCAACGAAGACACGGCACGCCGCAACGCGGATCGGGCCCCCCGCACCGTCGCCTCCGCGCTGCCGGTCCGCACGAACGCGACGCCACGCTCCTGAGCCAGTGGCAGCAAGCTCGCCACGACCTCGTCCGCGAGCGCCTGGAGGTCGACCGGCTCCCCTCGCTGGGGCACGTGCCGCAGCTCGGCCGACAGCAGCAGGTCGTTGACCACCTCACCCATCGCCTGGGCGTCGCGCACCAGCTGGTCCGCCTCGTCGGCGACGCCGCGGGCGTCGACGTGCCGCCGCAGCAGCTGGGCGCGGGTCGTGAGCACCGTCAGCGGTGTGCGGAGCTCGTGGCTGGCGTCCGCCACGAACCGACGTTGCAGCGCCAGCGCCTCGGCCAGGGGACGGACGGCTCGCCGAGCCAGCAGGCCGCCCACGAGCGCAGCGCCAAGCACACCCAGCGCGGCGGCCGCGAGCATGGCGGCGCGGACGCGCTCCGTCTGCTCCTCCAGGGAACGGACGTCGTAGACGGCGGTGAGACGTTGCCCGGGCCGCCGCACACCCGTCCAGGCGACCAGCTCCTGGTCGGCGACGTGCAGGCGAGCCTGGCCGTCCGGCAGCACGGCTGGGTCCACGTCAGCGAGCCAGGAGGGCGCGTCCCGGGTGGAGCGCCGCTCGCCGGACGCCGACACCTCGACGAGCCAGGTGCCCGGCGGCGGGTCGTTGACGTCGTCCGCCGTGCTCCACACGCCTCTCGTGGCCTCGGCGATGCGCACGGTCCGTTCATGACGGTCGACGAGCAGCAGGCCGCCGACCATCACCCCCACGACGACTGCCACGGCGACGGCACTCTGGACGGCCAGGGCCACCGTGGTGCGACGCAGCAGCCGCCGATCCTGGTCGGTGGCGACCGACACGCGTCCGGCCCTCACGCCGACCCCATGCGGTAGCCGGTACCGCGAACGGTCTTCACGACGTTGCGGCCCAGCTTGCGCCGCAGGTAGTGCACATAGGTGTCCACCGCGCCAGGCGTGTCGGCGTCGTCGAAGACGAGCACGAGAAGGTCGTCGCGGCTGAAGACGCGCGACGGCTTGCGGGCCAGCACGGCGAGCAGCTCGCACTCGCGTGGTGACAGCTCCACGTCCGGCACCGCGTCCCCGACGACCCGACGCTGGTCCACGACCAGTCGGCGCCGTCCGAGCGGCAGGGACGCCGCGTCGTCCCGGTGACGCCGTAGCAGCGCTCGCAGCCGCGCGAAGAGCTCGTCGAGGTCGAACGGCTTGACCAGGTAGTCCTCCGCTCCGGCATCGAGTCCCTCGACGCGGTCGGACGCCGTGCCCCTGGCCGTGAGCAGCAGCACCGGGACGCTGACGCCGCGCGCTCGCAGGCGACGGACGAGCTCGACGCCCTCGATGGCCGGGAGGCCTCGATCGATCACCATCACCTCCGCGCCCTGGGTGAGCGCGAGATGCAGGCCGGCGTGGCCGTCGCGTGCCAGCCGCACCCGGTAGCCCTCGTCGGTGAGCGCCGACCCGAGCAGCGGACCGAGCTGCGCGTCGTCCTCCACGAGCAGGAGCCGAGGGCGCAGACCGTCGTCATCGGACGGCAGCTGCTCGGACGGCACCTGCTGATCGTCGCACGGGCTTCTCAGGAAACTCTGAGATCTCCTGCGGATGCTGGGCCTACTCCAGAGCTGAGGAGGCCTCGTGACACTCACGACGGACAGGCAGCGCGTCGCGGCGCACGTCGGCGGGCGCGAGCTGGCGCGCCAGCGCGCCTTCCGCTCGGACGCCCTCGAGACCTCGGTGCTGGGTCTGCTCACCGTCACCGTCGTGCTGTTCCTGCTGGACGGCGGCGGCCCCGCGCTCACCGTCGGCAGCGCCGCCAGCCGGCTGGAGGCTCTGGGGCGGGTCACCGGGCTCGTCGGCACGGCCCTGCTGCTCGTCCAGCTGCTGCTGGCGGCTCGGCTGCCCTGGGTGGACCGGACCTACGGCCACGACCGGGCGCTGGTCGCGCACCGTCGCATCAGTCGGGTCGCACTGCCCCTCCTCCTGGCGCACGCACTGGCGCTCGTGATCTCCTACGGCGCTCAGCGCGGCCTCTCACCCGCGCTGTCGTGGCTGGTCGAACCGATCTACCTCCTCGGCGGCGAGCTGCCCGACATGCTGACGGCGTTCGCTTCCCTGCTGCTCCTGGTCGTGGTCGCCGTGACGTCGATGAACCTGGCGCGTCGCCGCGTCCGCCACGAGACGTGGCACGTCGTCCACCTGACCGCGTACGCCGCCGTCGTCCTGTCCATCCCGCACCAGCTGTCGAACGGCACCGACATCGCGGGCCACCCGCTCCAGCGCCTGTGGTGGCTGAGCCTCTACGTCGCCACCGCAGGTGCCGTCGTGCTCTTCCGGGTCCTGCTGCCTCTCGTGCGGTCGCTGCGCCACGCGCTCGTCGTGGAGGCGGTCGTGCCCGAGGCACCGGGCGTCGTCTCGGTGCACGTGCGAGGTCGTCAGCTCGACCGCCTGCCGGCCCGGGCGGGGCAGTTCCTGCAGTGGAGGTTCCTCTCGCCCGGCCTGTTCGCGGCGGCCCACCCGTGGTCGCTGTCCGCGGCGCCGGACGGCCGCACCCTGCGCCTCACCGTGCGCGACCTGGGCGACCACTCGCGGCGGCTCTCGCGGCTGCGTCCCGGCACCAGGGTGCTGATCGAGGGACCGTACGGCCGTTTCACGACCGACCGACGCACCCGTCGGCGCGTCCTTCTCGTGGCGGCCGGCATCGGCATCACGCCCATCCGCGCGCTCGCCGAAGAACTGGTCTCCTCCGGCACGGTCGGTCCCGACGACGTCACCGTCCTGTACCGGGCCAACGACGCGGACTCGCTCGTCCTCGGCGACGAGCTGCAGGAGCTGGCCGCGACCGGTGCGCTGCAGCTGCACCTGCTCGTCGGCCGCCCGGTACCCGGCTCGTGGCTGCCCCCCGGCCTCGCCGGACGGCCGGACGGCGACGTCGCCACGCTCCGCCGCCTGGTGCCGCTGCTGCGCACCCACGACGTCTACCTGTGCGGTCCTCCCGCGTGGATGGCGCTCGTCCGAGGCGACCTCCGCGCCGCGGGCGTGCCACGCACCCAGATCCACGACGAGAGGTTCGGCTGGTGAGGTCACGCACCGCCCTGCTGGGCACCCTTCTCGCTGCGGCCGCTCTGACCATCTCCTGGCGCGAGGGGGCGAACCCGTCGGTCGGGATGCCCGGCGTGCACGTCATCACCGCACCGGCTCCCCGGCCGTCGCACTCCTCTTCGAGCCCGGCGGCGGGCGGCTCGTCGCCCCGGCCGAGCTCCAGGAGCACCACGTCCGCGACCCACCGGTACACCGGGGCGCTGGTCGGGACGCCGTACGGAGACGTGCAGGTGCAGGTGGTGACCTCGGGCAGCCGGATCACCGACGTCCGCGCCGTCCACCTGACCGACGCGAACCAGCACTCCCGCGACATCAGCGCCTTCGCGGCACCGAGGCTGAAGCAGGAGGCGCTGAGCAGCCAGAGCGCGAACATCGACACCGTCAGCGGCGCCACCTACACCAGCGAGGGTTACCGGCAGTCACTGCAGGCCGCGCTCGACCAGGCGCACGCCTGACGCCGACCGGTCTGCGTGCTGGCCACGGCTACCCCAGCAACGCGTCGAGCGTGATGAAGCCGTACCCCTTGTCGCGCAAGGTTTGGATGATGCTCGGCAGGGCATCCGCGTCGAGGGTGGTGCCGTCGTCCGGGTTCGCGCCGAGGTGCAGGAGCACGATCTCGCCGGGCCGCAGGGCGTCCAGGACGCGCTGACGCACGCTGGGCACGGAAGAACCGCCGCTGCTTCCCTTCCACCCCAAGGTGTCCACGGTCCACCGGACGGCGACGTAGCCTGCGTCGTTCACCACCCGGATGTCGGCGGGCGTGCGCGCGCCGAACGGGAACCGGAACAGGGGCCGCGGCGTCACGCCGGCTGCGTCACGGACCGCCACCTCGGCCCGCGCGAGGTCGGCCCGGATCGCTGCGTTCGTCAGCCCGGTGTAGTCGAGGTGCCGGTCGCTGTGGTTGCCGATCCGGTGTCCCTCGGCCGCGATGCGACGGGCCTGCGAGGGGTAGCGACGCGAGAAGTCGCCGGTCAGGAAGAAGCTCGCCTTGATGCCAGCGGCACGCAGCGTGGCGAGCACCGACGCCACACCCGCGTCGCTGGACCCGCCGTCGAAGGTCAGTGCCACGACACGTCGGGACGTCGGAACCACCTCCACGTCGAGGCCTCGCAACGACGCGGGCACCTGCCACGTAGCCGTGGTGGTCGCGGCTGGCGTGGTCGTGGTGGGTCTGGGGGTGGTGGGCCTGGTGGAGGGCTTCGTGCTCGACGTCGTGCTGGTCATCGGCGAGCGCGGGGTCGTCGACGTCCGGGTCGACGGCTGGGGAGCGGTCGAGGTCGCGCTCGTGGGGCTCGGCGACGCGAGCGGACGTGACGGGGCGCCGCCGCCGCACGCCGCCAGTGCCAGCGAAATCGCGGCGGCGACACCCAGGGGGGCTGCGACCGCCTTCACGTGCCCAGGATGGACCGGCCACGAGGCCGGCGACCAGCGTCGAAAGGCCTCGTCTTGTACCGCGCAGACGAGCGCGTCGGGGCCGTGGTGATCACCAAGGCCCCGACGCGCTCACGCGTGCACGGCAGGGGTCAGCGCTCGATGCGCACGATCGAGCCGTTGCCCGCCGGGTTCCCCTCCTCGTCCATGGGAGCCATGGTCGAGGCGTAGAGGTGACCGTTGGCCCACTCCACCGAGAGCACCCCCGGCAGGGCCAGGTACTCCTTGGCACGCCCTCGCGAGACCGTGGAGATCCGACCCGCGAACAGCTCCGAGACGTAGATGGTGCCCCGCGGGTCCATCGTCAGGTTCGTCGCCCCGAGGAAGCCCGTGGCGATGCGCTTGCTGTGGCCGTTCCAGCGGTTCACCTGGTAGACGCTGCCGCGCGCCCCGAGGGACGCGTCCTCGGGACCGCCCGGCAGGAGCGAGACGTACAGCTTGCCGTGGGATCCGACGACCACGTCGGTCGGGACCGGCTCGAAGTTGTACGTGACGCCGACGACGCAGTCCGGCAGACCCATGGCCGACGCGATGTCGGCCGTGACCGTGATGGGCTGGCGCGGCATGAGGGCCAGGAGCGAGACGTTGCCACGCCAGTCGACCTTGAGCAGGTCGTTGCCCGCCGCGTCCGCGACGACCCACGCGCCGTTGCCGAGGCTGGCCACGGCGTACGGATGGGACTCGACGACGCCGGTCATCGTGGCGCCGCCCAAGGGCTCGAACGCGTCCTTGACGCACTGGCTGGGGTTCTCGACGCCGTAGACGACCTGAGCGTCCGGGTTGTGCGCGGCCTCGAACGCGGAGAGGTCGGCCACGACGTCCTTCTTGCCCTGGCGCTTGATGGTGAGCGTCGCGGCGCCCGTCGTGTAGTCCGTGGCGGTGTAGGCCATGGCCTTGCCGGACGTGTCGAAGGCGACGCCGGCCACCTCGCCCGGCTGGGGGCCGGTCGCGACGGTCTTGAGGCCGCCCTTGCGCAGCATCGAGACGGTCGACGTCGCGCCGTCGGACACGTACAGGTGACCGCGGGACGCGGCGAGCTGGAACGGCGCGATCACGTCGGAGTTCAGCACACGGACGTGCGGCTTTCTCACGTGATGGCTGTCGGTGCGGTCGGAGGCGGAGGCGGAGGTGGGCGTGGCGAGTACCAGTGCTGCAGCGGTAGCGGCGGCGATGGCACCGCCGGCGAACGCACGTCGGTTCATGGAGTGCTCCTGGGGGCCTGGTGCGGAGGTCGGCGCCACGTGACGCCGGAGGGTCAGCCTGGCAGCCCGGGACCATCCGCGAGAATGGGCGGAAAGGGCTATTCGACGCACAGCGACCGTCCAGAGACAGACCGTGATGCGCCCGCCGGTGTGTGCCGCCCTCAGCAACGGGTAGGACACGGTGATGTCATCCTCAGAGCAGCTCGACCGCCGGCGGCGCTGAACCCATGGCCCTGCCCCCCGGTGAGGAGTTCACGTTCCGCTTCGCTCGGCCGTACGAGGTCGCCGGGCTGCCGTTCGGCGTCACCCCGTCGACGACCGCCCTCGTCGTGACCTCCGGCGGCCTGCACGTCCGCTTCGGGCTGTGGCGACTGTCGACGCCCCTGGTCAACATCGCGCACACCGAGGTCAGCGGACCGTACTCCTTCGTGAAGACCGCCGGGCCGGCCCACCTGTCGTTCTCCGACCTGGGCGTCACCTTCGCGACCAACGGTGAGCGCGGCACGTGCATCGTGTTCCACCGGCCAGTGAAGGCGTTGAACCCGCTGGGACCACCGCTGCACCCGAACCTCACGGTCACCGTCGCCGAACCGGAACGCCTCGCGAAGCTGCTCGCGCCGGCGTAGCGCCCTACCGCAGCAGCGTGCCGGGGCGCAGGCCGTCGAGCAGGTGCAGCTCGTCGCGGCGGGGCAGGCCGTGCCAGTCGCCGAGGGTGCTCACGGCGAAGGCGCCGAGCCGGGCGCCACGGCGCAGGGACTCCGCGCCACCGAGCCCGTCGAGCAGCCCGGACAGCAGGCCCGCGGTGAACGCGTCGCCGGCACCGAAGGGGTCGACCGCGGTCACGCGGAGCGCCGGGACGTCGTAGCGCTCGTCCCCCGTCCACAGCGTCGCGCCGTCGGGACCCCGCTTGACGGCGACGTGGCCGACGCCGGAGCCGAGCAGCTCCCTCGCCGCAGCGGCGTCGTCGCCGTCCGCCACAAGGTCGAGCTCGTCGTCCGACGCCACGACGACGTCGACGTGCCGCACGAGGTCGCGGAGCGCGTCGCGAGCCTCCTCGCGCGACCAGAGCCGTGAGCGGAAGTTGACGTCGAGCGAGACGAGGACCTGCCCCGCCCGTGCCACCTCGGCCGCGTGCAGCACCGCGCATCGAGCGGTCGGCGACAGGGCCGGCGTGATGCCGGTCAGGTGCAGGAGCCGCGGGCCCGCACCCAGCGCTGCCTCGACGTCGCCCAACCGCAGACGTGAGCCGGCAGAACGGTCGCGCCGGTACTCGACGCGCACCACGTCGGCGGTGCGGTGCTCCACGAACATCAGGCCGGTCGGGCCCCCTGGGTCGCGTACCACGTGCTCCACGCCCACCGCCTCGGCCCGCAGCTGGCGCAGCACGAGGTCGCCGAACGGGTCGGTGCCCAGCCGCCCGCACCAGCTGACCGTGTGCCCGAGGCGGGCGAGCCCGATGGCGACGTTGGACTCCGCGCCGGCCACGCGCGCTGAGGCCCGGCTGCCCTCGGACCAGGCTCCGTCACCGTGGAACGCGACCATCGACTCGCCGATGGTGAGGACGTCGAGCCGCTGGGTCATGCCGGCACGCCACCTGACGCCTCGCCGCGAGCAGCCGCGAGGAACGCGGCGGCTCGTCGCTGCAGCGAGTCCAGGTCGCCACCGCCCAGGGCGTCGCCGACCAGCGGCCCGCCCACGCCGACACCGGCTGCGCCTGAGCGCATGAAGGCCGACGCCAGCTCGAGCCCGACGCCGCCGACCGCCATCAGGGGCACGTCCGGGAACGGGCCGCGCAGGGCGCGCAGGTACGCGGCGCCGAGCACGGAGGCCGGGAACACCTTGACGACCTCGGCACCGGCCAGCCGTGCTGCGTGCACCTCGGTCGGGGTGAACGCGCCGGCCGCGACCGGCAGGCCCCGCCGGACCGACTCGGCGACGGACTCAGCCAGAGCAGGTGTGACGACGAACTGCGCTCCCGCCGCCGCGACGTCCGCGACGTCACCGACGCTGAGCACGGTGCCGGCGCCCACCCTGGCACCCGCCGGCAGCTGCGCGGCGATCTGCTCGATCGCCCGGCAGGCGCCGGGTGTCGTGAGCGAGACCTCGACGAGGCGGACGCCAGCACGAAGCAGCGCGAGGGCCGGCGCCACCAGCGCGGCGCCGTCGTCGCCGCGCAGGATGGCCATGACCGGCGAGTCGGCCAGGTCAGCAAGCAGCGAGCGGTCGCCGTCCGTCGTCCTCACGCCGTCACCACTCCGCGAACGAGCCGTCCGCGTGCCGCCAGACCGGGCCACGCCAGGCGTGGCCGGTCTTGTCGGCCTTGCGCACGGCCGTCTCGTCGATCTCGATGCCCAGCCCTGGGCCGGTGAGGCGCTCGATGTAGCCGCCGACGTGGGTGAGCGGGGCGGTGTCGACGAGGTAGTCGAGCACGTCCGCTCCCTTGTTGTAGTGGATGCCGAGGCTCTGCTCCTGGATGAGGTAGTTGGGGGTGGCGAACCCCACCTGCAAGCAGGCTGCCAGCGCCAGGGGACCCAGCGGGCAGTGCGGCGCCAGCTGCACGTCGTAGACCTCGGCCAGCGACGCGATCTTGCGCACCTCGGTGATGCCGCCCGCGTGCGAGAGGTCGGGCTGCGCGACGGCGATCCCGGCCTGCAGCACCGGGAGGAACTCGTGCCGGCTGAAGAGGCGCTCGCCGGTCGACACCGGCGTGGTCGTGGAGCGCACGAAGTCCTTCAGGACGTGCGAGCTCTCGGGGATCACCGGCTCCTCGAGGAAGAACGGCCGGTACGGTTCGAGGAGCGGGGCGACGCGGCGGGCGTTCGCGAGAGTGAACCGCCCGTGGAAGTCGACGGCGACGTCGCGGTCGGGGCCGAGCACCTCACGCGCTGCTGCGACGCGCTGGACGACCCCGTCGAGGTCGGCGACGGACGCGAGCGGGGGCATGCGCCCGCTGGCGTTCATCTTCACGGCGGTCAGTCCGGCCTCGACCTGCTCGCTGATGTGGTCGGCGACCTGGGCGGGCTCGTCGCCGCCGACCCAGCCGTACATGCGGATACGGTCGCGCACCGGGCCACCGAGCAGCTGGTGGATCGGCGCGCCGAAGCACTTGCCCGCGACGTCCCACAACGCCTGGTCGAGGCCGGAGACCGCGCTGGACAGCACGGGGCCGCCCCGGTAGAAGGACCCCTTGGTCATGACCTGCCAGTGGTCGGAGATGCGGAGGGCGTCCTGGCCCACGAGCAGCTCGCTCAGCTGGTCGACAGCCGTGCGCACCGTCTCGGAGCGGCCCTCGCAGGTCGCCTCGCCCCAGCCGACGACGCCGCCGTCCGTCTCGACGCGCACGAAGAGCCAGCGGGGCGCGACGAGGAACGTCTCGACCCGGCTGATGGTGGTGTCGTCCATGGATCAGCCCTTCGTCGCGCCGGCGGTCATGCCGGACACGATGTACTTCTGGGTCATCAGGGCGATGACCATGATCGGCAGGGTCACGACCGTGGCCGCCGCCATCAGGCCGCCCCAGTCGATGCTGGCGTACCCGACGAAGTTGAAGATCGCGACCGGCAGCGTCTTCGTGTGCGCGCCGGACAGCACCAGCGCGAACATGAAGTTGTTCCAGGAGAAGATGAAGGACAGGATCGACGCGGTCGCGATGCCGGGTACGGACAGCGGCAGCGTGATCTTGCGGAACGCGCCGATCGGCGTCAGGCCGTCGACCTGGGCCGACTCCTCGAGCTCGAGCGGCAGCGAGTCGAAGTAGCCCATCATGATGTAGACCACGAGCGGCAGCGCCACGAACATGTGGCTCAGGATCAGCACCGTGTAGCCACCGACCATGTGCAGGTTCGAGAACACGTAGAACCACGGCACCAGCAGCGAGATGCCGGGGATCACGCGGGCCATCAGCACGACCAGCGACGAGCGTCGCATCGTGAAGCGGCTCATCGCGTAGGCGGCCGGCACGCCCAGCACCAGCGAGATCGTCGTCGACGCGAACGCGACCCAGAAGCTGTTGAGGATGTACTGGACGTAGTCCGCCTGCTTGAGCACCTTGACGTAGTGGTCGAGCGTGGGCGAGAAGAAGATGGCCTTGCTCGCGTCGTAGATGTCCACCGTCGTCTTGAACGACGCCAGCACCATCCAGACCAGCGGTGCCAGCAGCACGAGGACGACGACGACCAGGGCGACCGCACGGAAGACGCGGTACGACGTCCGTCGGCCCACCATCAGAGGTTCTCCTTGCGACGTCGGGTGAGCACCCACATGGAGCCCACGATGATGAGGAAGAAGATGATGAGGACGGCAGACGCGATGCCGTACTCGTTGTAGTCGAAGCTCAGCCCGTACGCGTAGACGTTGAGGGTCTCGACCTCGTGGAACGAGCCGCCGCCCTTGCCCTTCGTGGCGTAGAGGATGTCGAACGTCTTGATGGCGTCGATGCCGCGCAGGAGGATCGCCACGATCACCGTCGGCATGAGCAGAGGAAGCGTCACGTAGCGGAACCGCTGCCACGCCGTGGCGCCGTCGACGAGGGCCGCCTCGTGCGGCTCGTCGGGCAGGGAGGTGAGCCCGGCCAGCAGGATGAGGATGACCATCGGCGTCCACTGCCAGACGTCCATGAAGGCGGTGGTCATGAGCGCCGTGTTCTCACCGGCCAGCCACGGCTGGGGCGGGATGCCCACCCAGCCGAGCGCCTGGTTCGCGATGCCGATGTTGGGGTCGAGGATCAGGCGCCACATCATGCCGACGGCGACGGGCGTCGCCACCAGTGGCAGCAGGATCGCGACGCGCACCCACTTCTCACCGCGGAACGGCCGCCAGAGCAGCAGCGCCACGGCCATTCCCAGGACGACCTCGAAGAGCAGCGCCACGCCGGTGAACTCGACGGTGCGCAGCACGGCCGGCCAGAAGCGGCTCGTGTCGGTGAGGACGTCGAGGTAATTCTCGAGGCCGATGAAGGACTTGTCCGCGCGGACGGATCCCTCGGCGTCCGTCAGGCTCAGGAAGATGGTCCACCCGAGCGGGAAGACGATGAGCACCCCGACGAAAGCCATCGCCGGCCCGGCGAACAGCCACTTGCGGTGCCGGTTCGCCCACCGCGCCCAACCCGGGGTCGTCGGCGGCGCGTCGCTCGCGGTGAGAGCAGTCATGAGGTTCTCCACCCGATGTCACGTGCACCCGCGGTGGACCGGAGCTCGTGGCTCCAGCCCACCGCGGCGCGACGTCACTTGTTCTCGTCGTCCAGCAGCTGCTGGAAGGCCTTCTGGGCCGCGTCGGCGGAGGCGGCGGTGTCCTTGCCGGTGATGCCGTCGACGATGGGCTGACCGACGATCTCACGAGCCTCGGGCACCTTGACCACCAGCGGGCGGTCGTGGCCGACTCCGTTCTTCGTGCTCACGGCGATCGCCTCAGCGAGGTCCTTCGGGTACGTCGCCGTGCCCTCCGGGTCCTCCCAGACCGACTGGCGAGCGCCAGGCACGCCGGCCTTCTGGTTCGCCAGCACCTGCTCCTTGCTGGTCGCCCACTCGATGAACTTCCAGGCGTTGTCCTTGTTCTTCGACCCGTCGTTGATGCCGAGAGCCCAGGAGGGGACGTTGTACGGCTTCGAGCCTGCGGGGCCGGCGGGGAACGGCGCGAAGCCCACCGTGTCGGAGACCTTCGACTTCGCCGGGTCGGTCGCGTTCGCGTACAGCGAGTCCGCCTCGGTGTAGAACGCGGCCTTGCCCTGGGTGAAGATCGCCATGGCCTCTGGCCAGCTCATGTCGGTGCTGACGTTCTTCGGTCCGTAGTCGCGGATCAGACCGCTGTAGAAGGCGTAGGCCTGCTTCGCGGCGTCCGTGTTGATGGTGGCCTTGCCGCTGTCGTCGATGAAGTCACCGCCGAAGCTGTACAGGAAGCTCGAGAACTGGGTCACGGCCGGCGACTTGCCGGTGCGGGCCACGAAGCCGGCGATGCCGGGGTTGGCCTGCGCGATCTTGGCCGCGTCCGCCTTGAGCTCGTCCAGCGTGGCCGGCGGCTTGTCGATGCCGGCCTTCTCGAGCAGGTCCTTGCGG
>DASSTJ010000133.1:0-53047 GCA_035707965.1 Actinomycetales bacterium | reverse complement strand
AGCAGCGCCTGCTGCACGCCCTCGCCGGAGACGTCACGCGTGATCGACGGGTTCTCGCTCTTGCGGGCGATCTTGTCGACCTCGTCGATGTAGATGATGCCCGTCTCGGCCTTCTTGACGTCGTAGTCGGCGGCCTGGATGAGCTTCAGCAGGATGTTCTCGACGTCCTCACCCACGTAGCCGGCCTCGGTGAGAGCCGTGGCGTCGGCGATGGCGAACGGGACGTTGAGCAGTCGAGCCAACGTCTGCGCCAGGTAGGTCTTGCCGCAGCCGGTCGGCCCGATCAGCAGGATGTTCGACTTCGCGATGTCGATCGGCTCCTCGCCCTTGCGGGCGGGCTCACCGGCCTGGATGCGCTTGTAGTGGTTGTACACGGCGACGGCGAGCGCCTTCTTCGCCGGCTCCTGGCCGACGACGTACTGCTCGAGGAAGTCGAAGATCTCGCGCGGCTTGGGCAGCTCGTCGAGCCCGAGGTCGCTGGTCTCCGCCAGCTCCTCCTCGATGATCTCGTTGCACAGGTCGATGCACTCGTCGCAGATGTAGACACCCGGACCGGCGATGAGCTTCTTCACCTGCTTCTGGCTCTTGCCGCAGAACGAGCACTTGAGCAGGTCGCCACCGTCTCCGATGCGTGCCACCTGTGCGTCCTCCCTCGTGAACCCCGGACGTCTCGTGCGGGCCGTCCGTCGTGGACGGCCGCCCGCGACGCTACCTGAGCGGGTGGGCTGTCCCCTCCATTAGACGCGGTGTCGGCGCGCCCGTCTGCGTTCTTACGCCAAGAGCGGACGCCGAACGCCGGTGACGCGCCTGACCGGCACGCCACCGGCGTCCTGCGTCAGTCCTCGTTCGACGCCTTGCGGCTGACGAGAACCTCGTCGACCAGCCCGTACTCCTTGGCCTCCTCGGCCGTGAGGATCTTGTCACGCTCGATGTCCGTCTCGATCTGCTCCTCCGTGCGCCCGGTGTGGTGGGCCAGCGTGGTCTCGAGCCACTTGCGCATCCGGAAGACCTCGTTCGCCTGGATCTCCAGGTCGCTCGCCATGCCGCCGGTGCCCTCCATCGCGGGCTGGTGGATGAGGATCCTGGCGTTCGGCAGCGCGTAACGCTTGCCGGGGGCGCCCGCGCCGAGCAGCACCGCTGCGGCCGACGCGGCCTGGCCCAGGCAGTAGGTCTGGATGTCCGGACGCACGTACTGCATCGTGTCGTAGATCGCGGTGAGCGCCGTGAACGAGCCGCCCGGCGAGTTGATGTACATGAGGATGTCGCGGTCGGGATCCTGCGACTCCAGCACGATGAGCTGGGCGATGACGTCGTCCGCGGAGGCGTCGTCCACCTGCACGCCGAGGAAGATGATGCGGTCCTCGAAGAGCTTCGTGTAGGGGTCGAGGCGCTTCATCCCGTAGGACGTGCGCTCCTCGAACTGAGGGAGGATGTAGCGGCTGCTCGGCGTCGCACCAGCCAGGCGGCTGGAGGCGGGGACGTACAGGCCACCGTGGGGGGTGGGAAGGCTCATGGATGCTCCTGGTCTGAGGTGTCGGGCTCGGTGAGGGGGCGCGTCAGGCCGTGCCGGCGCCACCGCTGGCGAGCTCGGACCGCTCGTAGACGTGGTCGATGAAGCCGTACTCCTTCGCCTGCTCCGCGGTGAACCAGCGGTCGCGGTCGGAGTCCTTCTCGATCTGCTCGAGCGACTGACCGGTGTGCTGCGCGATGAGCTCCGCCATCTGTCGCTTGATGTGCAGGATCTGCTGAGCCTGGATCTTGATGTCGCTGGCCGTGCCGCCGATGCCGCCGGACGGCTGGTGCATCATGATCCGCGCGTGCGGCGTCGCGTACCGCTTGCCTGGCGTGCCGGCCGACAGCAGGAACTGCCCCATGGAGGCGGCGAGGCCCATCGCCACGGTCGCCACGTCCGGCTTCACCCACTGCATCGTGTCGAAGATGGCCATGCCCGCCGTCACGGACCCACCGGGTGAGTTGATGTAGAGGTAGATGTCCTTCTCCGGGTCCTCCGCGGCCAGCAGGAGCATCTGCGCGCAGATCGCGTTCGCGTTCTCGTCACGGACCTCGGAGCCGAGGAAGATGATCCGTTCCTTGAGCAAACGGTTGTAGATGTGGTCGTCCAGGCCCATGCCCGACTGCGGGCTCTGGGTCCGGGCGGTGGCGAGACCGCTCTCGCTGCCGTGCTGGCTCACGTTCGTCTCCCGAAGGTATGGCCGCTGGGTCGTCCTGTCGTCGACACTAACGTCCGCCCCCGACCGTCCACTCCCCCGCTGGCGCCGTGTTCGCCGTGAGCGCAGTTCGCCCAGAGCGCAGGCACGAGCGCGCAGCCTCGCCGTCGACGAGCCGCCCTCCGGCCGAGGACATGACGAAGGGCACCGGACGACGTCCGGTGCCCTTCGAGGGTGCTGCGGGAGGTGTCGCCCTCAGGCCTCGTCCGCCTGCTCGGCGCTGGCCTCGGCGTCCGCGGCCGGCTCGACGGGCTCCGTGCCCGCCTCGTCGGACTCCTCCGGCTGCGGCTGCAGCGCCTCGAGGTCGACGACGTTGCCGCTGGCGTCCTTGACCGTGGCCTGCTCCAGGGCGACGGCGAGCGCCTTGCGGCGAGCCACCTCCGCCACGAAGCCCTGGACCTGGCCGCCTTCGTCGACGGCCTTGGCGAACGCGTCCGGCGACATGCCGTACTGCTGGGCGCTCAGCACGAGGTACTCGATGAGCTCCGCCTGCGAGACCGAGACGTTCTGCTGCTCGACGATCGCGTCCAGCAGGAACTGGGTCTGCAGGGCCTTCGTGGCGTTCTCGGTGACCTCAGCCCGGTGCTCGTCGTCCTCGAGCCGACCCTCGTTCTCGAGGTGCGAGTGCACCTCGGCCTCGACCAGGGCCGGAGGTACGGGGATGTCGGCGGCCTCGAGCAACGCGTCGAGCAGCTTGTCCCGCGCCTGCACGCCCTGCTGCATCGCCTTGCTGCGCTCGACCTTCTCGCGCAGGTCGCCGCGAAGGTCGTCCAGCGTGTCGAACTCGCTCGCCAGCTGGGCGTACTCGTCGTCCAGCTCGGGCAGCTCGCGCTCCTTCACCGACTGCACGGTGACCGTCACGTCCGCGGACTCGCCCTGCCGGTCACCGCCGGCCAGCGGCGCCTGGAACTCCTTGGTCTGGCCCGCGGCCATGCCGACGAGCGCCTCGTCGAGGCCTTCCAGCATGGTGTTGGTGCCGATCTCGTACGAGACGCCACTGACGGAGTCGATCTCGTCACCGTCGATCGAGGCGGACAGGTCGATCGAGACGAAGTCGCCCTCGGCCGCAGCGCGGTCCACGCCGACGAGCGTGCCGAAACGTTGACGCAGGCCCGTGAGCTGCTCGTCCACGTCCGCGTCGTCGACCTCGACGTCGTCGACCTCGACGGTGAGGTCCGAGAAGTCAGGCACCTCGACGTCCGGCACGACGTCGATCTCGACGGTGAACTTCAGGTCGCCGCCCGCGGCGACGTCGGGCACGTCGGTGACGTCCACCTCAGGCTGCCCGAGAGGTCGCAGCTTCGACTCCTCAACGGCCTGGCCGTAGAACTTGGGCAGCGCCTCGTTGACGGCCTCCTGGAGCACCGCACCGCGGCCGACGCGCTGGTCGATGATGCGCGCGGGCACCTTGCCGCGGCGGAAGCCCGGCACCTGCACCTGCGAGGCGATCGTGGCGTACGCGGCGTCGACGCTCGGCTTGAGCTCGTCGAACGGCACCTCGACGGTGAGCTTGACCCGTGTCGGGTTGAGGGTCTCGACGGCGCTCTTCACTGCGGGGTTCTCCTGCGGGGTTCGGGGACACGCGCGACGGGGCGCGTTGGCGGGTGCTGATGGAGCTGTGCTCGGTGTCGTGCGCTGGCTGTCGTGGGCTCGGCGTCGTGTGCTCGACGGCGACGCCGTGCGTCTCGCCCGGGCACGGGCGAGCCACGACACGCAACGCCCCATGCTATCGGCCTGACGTACGGGGCCCCAACCGCCGGCCTCGCCGGGGGGCGTGCTCGCCGTCCGCCGCCTCTGCGTGATGCCACCTCTGCACACCGCGTGGACGCGGGATCGCCCCAGCGGGCGCCCACGAGCGATCAGTCGGGGTACCCGGATTCGAACCGGGGGCCTTCCGCTCCCAAAGCGGACGCGCTACCAAGCTGCGCCACACCCCGTCGCGCCCGCCGACCGTCGTCCGACCTCCCCGGCCCGGGCCGGTAAGGTGGACGCGCGATCAGGTCGGAGAGCCAGACCCCGACCACGCACGCGGATGTAGCTCAATGGTAGAGCCCCAGTCTTCCAAACTGGCTACGCGGGTTCGATTCCCGTCATCCGCTCGCAGAGGCCGGCCCAGCGCCGGCGGCTGCCGCCCAGCCCGATGCAGTGGCCGCCTCGCTACTGCGCCAGCGCCTCGACCGAGAGCGTCAGGCCGGCGGCTGGCAGGTCGGGCACCAGAAGAGGTTGCGTCCGGCGAGCTCCTTCGTCGCCACCGGCGTGCCGCAGACGTGGCACGCCTGGCCAGCACGGCGGTAGACGTAGACCTCCCCGCCGTGCCGATCGACGCGCGGAGCCCTCCCCACCACCTCGGGGTCGTGCTCGGGCCGCACCGTGTCGATGCGCCCGACGCGGACGCCGTCGCGCATGAGGTACCTCAGGTCGTCCCAGAGCGCGGTCCAGGCCTCGTGACTGAGCCGGCGACCGGGCAGCATCGGGTCGAGCCCGTGCCGAAACAGCACCTCGGCACGGTAGATGTTGCCGGCCCCGGCGACGACGGACTGGTCCATCAGCAAGGTCGCGATCGGCGTCCGGCTTCGGCTGATGCGCTGCCACGCCCGCTCGGGATGCGCGTCGTCGCGCAGGGGATCAGGGCCGAGCCGACCGAGCAGGCCCTTGCGCTGCGACGCGTCCAGCAGCCGGCAGGCGTTGGGACCGCGCAGGTCCGCCCACGCGCGAGGGCCCACCATGCGCAGGCGCACCTGGCCGACGACGTCCGGCGCGGGTGGACCGCCGAACGTGAACCGGCCGAAGATCCCGAGGTGGACGTGCACCCAGAGCTCGTCGTCCACGTCCAGCAGCAGGTGCTTGCCCCACGCCTCGGCGCCCACGAGCAGCCGCCCGTCGATGGCTGCCGCATCCGCCGCGAACCGCCCCTGGGGGCTGGAGAAGCGGACGGCGTCGCCACCGAAGCGCTCGGCGATCTCAGCAGCGAGGCGATGCAGGGTGTGGCCCTCAGGCATGCGCACAGTCTCGCAGCGCCCGAGCTGCGCCCCCAGAAGGGGCAGACCAGGAACCGCAGGCGGTCTCAGGCGATCCCCGGCCCGCCCGACGTCCAAGCCCTTGCTGTGGCCACCGTCCGTCGTCCGGTGTAGGAACGGGTGTTGGCGAAGTGCGATGCCGACCAGCCAGCAGCAGAAGGGACGACGGGTGAGAGCCACGGACGTCTTGACCGACGGCTTCTCCCGCGTGCGCGACGACGTGGACGCGCTGCTCTCCGGGGACAGCCGCACCGGGGTGGGCCCGCAGCAGGGCGTGACTCGCGAGCAGCTCGTCTTCAGGATCGACGGCAGCAGCAACACCATCGCCTGGCTGGTCTGGCACCTGACTCGAGTCGAGGACGACCACGTGGCGGACGTCGCCGGCAGCGAGCAGGTCTGGACGTCCCAGGGGTGGGCGGACCGCTTCGGGCTGCCCTTCCCCGACTCCGCCACCGGCTACGGGCAGAGCGCCCGCGAGGTCGGCGAGGTGACGCCGTCGGCCGAGCTGCTGTCCGGCTACTTCGAAGCGGTGCGCACCCGCACGCTCGCCTACGTCGACGGCCTGTCGGACGACGACCTCGACCGCGTCGTCGACGAACGGTGGGATCCGCCCGTGACCCTGGGCGTCCGGCTTCTCAGTGTCATCGGCGACGGCCTGCAGCACACTGCTCAGGCGGCCTACGTGCTCGGCGTGGCCCAGCGGGCGGCCGCGCGGGCCTGACGGCGGACCAGGCGGACGGGGCGCGCCACCACCGCAGGCCGTGGCGCGTGCCCCCGGTCCACGTCGCGCCGCCCGGGCGGCGCGGCTGCCTCAGGCGGCCGCGATGCGACCGATGCGCACGCGCCAGACCTCCGGGCCCTCCTCGAGGTACTCCCACGTGAACTGGCCCGCGTTCTCGGCGGCGAGCTGGTAGTAGAGCGGCTTCGGGTCGTGGTCGTTGACCAGCACGAAGGCGGTGCCCACGGCCAGCGTGCCGAAGGTCTCGAAGATCAGCTCGTGCCGCACGCGCGGGATCTCGGTGCGGACGTCGACGACCCGGTCCTCGCTCGACTGCTGGGTGTCCGACTGGTCCGTGGACATGGAGTTCTCCTCTGGGTTTTCACGGGCGTTGCCGTGAGAACTATAGCGGGGACGCCCGACGGCGCGGGCCCTACCTCAGGACCGTGACCGCGCCTGAGCCGGGCGATACCCCGAGGCGCTGGACCACGAATAGGGATCAGTGCCGATGCCACGGCCTACCTCAGGGACCGAGGCTCGAACCACTCAGAAGAAGCGCAAGCAGAGTCATTCATCGATGCGAGGCGAGCAGTACACCGGAAGGGCCGGTCAGCAGGCCGGTACCACGCATCTCGGGA
The DNA here is from genome assembly GCA_035707965.1 of Actinomycetales bacterium. Lineage (GTDB taxonomy): Bacteria > Actinomycetota > Actinomycetes > Actinomycetales > Angustibacteraceae > DASSTJ01. The sequence goes on along the minus strand of DASSTJ010000133.1, from coordinate 46,446 downwards.
ATGGCCGAGAGCACGAAGTGGAGAGCACGATGTTCCCGATCGAGGCCGCACGACTCATCTCGTTCGACGACGTGGAGTACCGCCGGCAGGAGCTCATCCGTGAGTTCCAGGCTGCCAACCGCGCCCGCGAACGCCGCGCACTGCGTCGCAGCCTGCGCAGGCACCGCGTCGCGCAGCAGAGCCAGAGCCCGACCGTCCCGGCGGTCGTGCCCGGCACGACGCTGACCGGTGGCCGCGGGGTCGCCCGTCCCGCGCCGATCAGCACCCGGCGTCCGGCGGCACCGGTCACGCCCACCGGGGCCATGCAGCCGGCCCGCCAGCCCGTGGCCGCGCACGTCGACAGCTCCGCCGTCGAGGCGTCGACGGTCAGCGTCGTGGACGACCGGCTGCCGGTCGCGTGACCGGCAGCCGGGGGGCTCTCGCTTCGCCGGTCATGCCCGGCCGGGCTGTCGAGACCGACCGGCCGGGCCCGGCATCCGGCGCTGGCCGCGGTGCGGTGCTCGCGTGGGAGCGCCGGCGGTCCGAGGCGCGGCTGCTGCGGGTCCTGGCACGGGCGGCCACCGGTGGCCAGCAACGGTCCGCTCCCGGCGAGACGACCGAGACGACCGAGACGACACCGGAAACGCAGGCGACGACTGTCGGTGCCCTGTCCGATGATGGGCCTGTGACCCCGCAGACCGCCGCAACACTCGTCGGTCGCACTGCCGTGCTCGACGAGCTCGTCGAGCTGACCGGTCTGAACGAGCCCGGCGACTCGGCGTCCAGCGTGCTGCTGGGCGGGGACGCGGGCGTCGGCAAGACGCGAGTGCTGACGGAGCTGGGCCGCCGGGCGCGCGCGTCGGGCTGGCGGGTGCTCGTCGGCCACTGCCTCGACTTCGCGGACAGCTCGCTGGCCTACCTGCCCTTCAGCGAGATGCTGGGTCACCTCGCAGGCACGGAGCGCGAGGTCGCCGACCGGCTGCTCGCCGCGCGCCCCGAGGTCGCGCGCCTCCTGCCCGGCCGCCGCATGCTCGGCCCTGACAGCCAGTCGGGTGGGCCGACGGCTTCGGACGCCCACGCCGGGCGCGGCCACATGGAGCGGGCGCACCTCATGGAGGCGCTGCACGGCGCGCTCACCGACCTCAGCGCCGAGGCACCGCTGCTGCTCGTCGTCGAGGACGCGCACTGGGCTGACCAGTCCACGCGCGAGATGCTGGCGTTGCTCTTCTCCCGGCCACCGACCGGTCCGGTCGCCATCGTCACCTCCTACCGCAGCGACGACCTGCACCGTCGCCACCCGCTGCGTGCGGCCGCGGCCGAGTGGTCACGCCTCCCTGCCGTGCACCGGCTCCAGCTCGAGCCACTCACCGACGGCGACGTGCGCGCGCTCGTGCTCGCGCTGCACCCAGCGCCGATGCCAGAGCGCGACGTCCGGCACATCGTCGAGCGCGCCGAGGGCAACGCCTTCTTCACCGAGGAGCTCGTCGCTGCGACGCTCGGCCAGACGACCCGGGACGGCAAGCCGGCCATGCTGCCCACCGACCTCGCCGAGCTGCTGCTGGTGCGCCTCGACCGTCTCGACGGGCCGGCGCGCGCTGTCGTGCGCGCCGCCTCGGTGGCCGGACGGCGCGTGTCGGACACCCTGCTGAACTGCGTCGCCGACCTCGACCGCACTACCTACGACACGGCCGTGAGGTCCGCCGTGGAGAGCAACGTGCTGCTGCCTCGTCGCGACGGCTACGTCTTCCGGCACGCACTGCTGGCCGAGGCGGTCTACGACGACCTGCTGCCGGGCGAGCGCGTCCGGCTGCACGCCGCGTACGCCGACGCCCTGAGCTCCGGCGCCATCACCGGCACCGCCGCCGAGCTCGCGCGGCACGCGCGCGCCGCTCACCAGCGCGACGTGGCCCTGGAGGCGAGCGTCCGGGCCGGCGACGAGGCGATGGCCGTCGGTGGCCCGGACGAGGCGGCCCGGCACTACGAGCTCGCCCTCGAGCTGGTCGCCGACGGCGGTGGCGAGCCGCGGCACGACGAGCGCGGCGTCCCGCTCGACCGGGTGACGTTGACGCTGCGGGTGGCTGAGGCCCTGACCGCGGCGGGCCGCGCGCACCGGGCGGCCGACCTGGTGCGCCAGCAGGTCGAGCATCTCGACGCCAGCACGTCGCCGGAGGAACGGGCACGGCTGCTGCTCGCCGAGGCCTACGCCGCCCTGGTGGCCGAGACCGGCCTCGACCCGCTGGCCCTCACCACCGAGGCGCTCGAGCTGGTCCCGCCTGACGTCACGCCGCTGCGAGCGCAGCTGCTGAGCGCTCACGCCCTCGCTCACGTCGACCGGGGTCGCTGGGACCACGCCTCGCGCTGGGCGCTCGAGGCCGTCCGGCTCGCGGAGGAGCTGCACCTCACCGAGGTGGTCGCCGAGGCGACGACGACCCTGGCGTACGTCGACAGGCGCTCGGGCGACCCCGAGTCGTCGCGCGAGACGCTCGAGAAGACGATCGCGGCTGCGCACGCGGACGGCGAGCTGTTCGCCGAGATGCGCAGTCTGTTCAACCTGGGGTCGCTGCACTACGAGCTCGGGCGACCGGAGGACGCCCAGGAGGCCTTCGGCACCGCCATGGAGCGCGCGCGGCAGATGGGCTGGCCGTGGGGACCGTACGGGTTCGACGCCCGGCTCATGGGCGGGGTCGTCGCCTACGTGCGCGGCGACTGGTCGCTGGCGGAGCGGCTCGTCGACGTCCGCACCGAGTCGCCGCCCGGCCTGGCCGAGGCCCTGCTCGCGTCGGTCGAGCTCAGCCTCGCGGCCGGTCGGGGCCAGCCGAAGGCGCTGACGCTGCTGCCGGCGCTGCGGCCCTGGTACGACCGCGACCCGATGGTCGCCGTGAACGCCGGCTCGGCCATCGACCTCTACGGCGACCAGCAGGACGTCGACGGCGCCATCGCCCTCCACGACGAGGTGGTCGGCACGGTCGGCCGGGTCTGGGGGCCCGCGTCGTTCCAGGCCCGAGTGCGGCTGGGCGCCCTGCTGCTCGGCCAGCTGGCGAGCGCCGCGTCCCGGGAGGGCACCCGGCGTCGCCAGGAGCTCGTCGCGACCGGCGACCGCCTGCTGCAGGAGGTCCGCGGCGTGGTCGACGCGGCGAGCGAGAAGGGGCGGGCGCAAGGCGTCGAGGGCGCCGCCTGGCTGGCGAGGGCCGTCGCCGAGAACGCGCGACTGCGCTGGCTCGCGGGGGTCGACAGCCCGCCGCTCGCAGAGCTCGTGACGTGCTGGACGGATGCCGTCGAGGGCTTCGAGCGGTTCCCTCACCGCTTCGAGCAGGCGCGCAGCCGCGCCCGGTTGGCGGCCGTGCTGCAGGCGGCGGGCCGCGCCACCGAGGCGCACGAGCACCTCCGGGCAGCACGCGCGACGGCGCGCGAGCTCGGTGCCGCACCCCTGCTCAAGGAGCTTCAGCAGGCGGAGCACGGCGGCCCCGGCACGACGACGACCCGGTCTGGCGCACTGTCGGGCCGAGCTTCCACGACCGGCCGCCGGCCGGCGCACGAGTCGCCGTCGCAGCTCACCCCCCGCGAGCACGAGGTGCTCGGCCTGGTGGCCCAGGGCCGCACGAACGGCGAGATCGGCCGACAGCTGTTCATCAGCACGAAGACCGTCAGCGTGCACGTCTCGAACATCCTGGCGAAGCTGGGCGCGGCCGGGCGCACCGAGGCAGTGGCTGTCGCTCGGCAGCGCGGGCTGCTCGGTGACGGCGAGTCGATCAGGGCCCACTAGCCCGGCTGGCGACCACCCAGCAGCGTCTCCAGCCGCGCAGCGAGGTCCGCGTCGTCGCCGTCGACGTCCAGCACCTTGGTGCGGGCGGTCGTGCCCGTCACGAGCCGGACGGCGCGAGCACGGACGCCGAAGGCCGACGCCACGGCGGACAGCGCAGCCTCGGTGGCCTTGCCGTCGACAGCACGAGCGGCCACCCGCACCACGAGGGCGCCGTCGTGCTGTCCACCCACGGCCGTCCGCGACGCACCAGGACGCACCCGCACCGTGACGCGCACGTCACCAGGCTAGACAGGGGATCTCAGGCGCGGGACGCGCTCTCCAGGGCCGCGTGCAGGTCGGCGGCGACGTCCTGCGGGTCCTCGAGGCCGACGGACAGCCGCAGCAGGTCGCGCGACGGCGCCGCGTCGCCGGTCACCGGGCGGTGCGTGAGCGCCGCAGGGTGCTGGATCAGCGTGTCGACACCCCCGAGCGAGACGGCGTGCGTGATGAGCCGCACCGCTTCGGTCACCCGGGCGGCGTGCTCGTAGCCGCCGCGCACCCGGAACGAGAGCACCGCGCCGCCGGATGACATCTGCGTGCCGACCAGCCCGGCCGACTCGCCGTCACCGAGCCCCGGGTAGAAGACACGTTCGACATCCGGGTGCGCGGCAAGGCCGACGGCCACCTTCGCGGCGCTCTCGGACTGCGCCCGCACGCGCACCGGCAAGGTCTGCAGACCGCGGTGCAGCAGGTAGGCGCCCAGCGGGTGGAGGAGCGCGCCGGTGATCGCCCGGACGCGTCGCAACCGCCCGGCCCACTCGTCCGCCTGCGGGCCGGCCGTGGCCACGACGCCTCCCATGACGTCGCCGTGGCCACCGATGAACTTCGTCGCCGAGTGCATGACGAGCGTGGCACCGAGCGCCGCGGGCTGCTGCAGCACCGGCGTCGCGAACGTGTTGTCCACCATGACCGGGACGCCCGCCGCGGCAGCGACCACGGCGCGGATGTCGACGAGGTCGAGCGTGGGGTTGGCCGGGGTCTCGAGGACGACGAGGCCCGTGTCCGGGCGGAGCGCCCCGGCCACGCCGTCCGCCGTCGTGAACGTGACCTCGGTGCCGAGGAGTCCGGTGGCGAGGAGATGGTCGCTGCCGCCGTACAGCGGGCGGACGGCGACGACGTGCCGCTTGCCCTCCTCGCCGAGCGACAGCAGCACCGCGGACAGCGCCGCCATGCCGGTCGCGAAGGCCACGGACTGAGCAGTGCCCTCGAGCTCGGCCAGGGCGTCCTCGAAACGTGCGACCGTGGGGTTCCACAGGCGCGCGTACACGTGGCTCGTCTCCGCGGTGGGCCGCCCGCCGGTGGCGAGGAGCTCGTACGACGAGCCACCCGACTCGATGGTCGCCAGCGGGTTCGTGGTCGACAGGTCGATGCCAGGCACGTGCACGCCGGCCTCGGTGAGTCCGGCGCGCCCCGCGTGCACCGCGCGGGTGAGCAGCGAAGCGCCAGACGCGATGTGGGACGGCGGGGCGGGACTCACGGTGGGCCTCCTCGACGGACGAGCGTTGCGACGACCATCGTCGAACGTCGCCTCGACACAGCGCTACCAGATCGACGATGATTCGGCTCGCGCCTCTGAGACCGAACAAGAGACAGGATGGAGACGTACGATGCCCCACGAGCCGAACGTCGTGCGGCCCCCTCTGGACCACGTCGACCGGGTCCTGGTGGCCGCCCTCGTGGCCGACGGCCGGACGCCGAACGTGGCCCTGGCGCAGCAGGCCGGCGTCGCGCCGTCCACCTGCCTCGCCCGGGTCGACTCGTTGCGTCGGCGAGGAGTGCTGCGCGGCATCCACGCGGACGTCGACCTCGCGGCCGTGGGGCGGCCGCTGCAGGCGATGATCGCCGTCCGGCTGCGAGCGCACGTGCGTGAGCAGGTCGAGCTCTTCCGCCGGACAGCCCCCGCCATCCCTGGCGTCATCACCGTCTTCCATGTCTCCGGCGGTGACGACTACCTGATGCACGTCGCCGTCGCAGACTCCGACGCGCTGCGCGACTTCGTGCTCGAGCACCTCACCGGCCACCCGGCCGTCGGGCACACAGAGACGAGCCTGATCTTCGAGCAGCTCCGCGGCACGACCCCCGTGGTGCCCGTCACTCGCGCCAGATGAGCACCACCGCCCGGTCGTCGGTCTCACCGGCGAGGGCACCTTCGACGAGCCGTCGCGCACCTCCGGTGAAGCCGTGCTGCACGAGATGCTGAGCCTGACCGAGCATGCGGTCGATGCCGACGTCGAGGTCGCGACCGGGCGTCTCGACCACGCCGTCGGTGTAGAGCATGAGCGCGTCGCCGCGCGCTAGCCGGCCCGAGGTGCCGCCGAAGACGGCGTCGTGGACAACCCCGAGGATCGGCCCGGAACCACCGTCGAGGAGGTCCCAGCGACCCGCGCCGTTGACGAAGTGCGCGGCGGGTGGGTGACCGGCGCTGCAGAGCCGGAAGTCGCCGGTGCCCAGGTCGACCTCGAGGTGCACGGCAGTCGCGAAACCCTCGTCCCAGCGCTGACGCAGCAGGTACTGGTTGGCCGAGTCGAGGAACTCCGCCGCCGGCATCGCCCCGAGGAGGCCGCCGAAAGCACCCGACAGCAGCAGTGCCCGCGTGCCGGCGCCCTGGCCCTTGCCCGAGACGTCGACCAGCGCGACCTCGAGGCGACATCCGTCGGTGGACCGAGACGCCACGAGGAAGTCGCCGGAGAACTTGTCGCCGTAGGCGGAGCGCAGCACCGTCTCGGCGCGCCAGCCGACGGGCAGCTGCGGAAGCTCACCCTGCGCGCGAAGGCGGTCACGCAGGTCGACGAGCATCGTCGCGCCGATCGTGCCCTGCAGCCCGAGCCGAGAGCGGCTGACGACGACGAACCACATGACGACGGCCACGGCTGCGAGCACCACCACGACGCCCTTGTTCACGCCGGTCGGAGCGGTCTCGTGGTTCGCGTAGACCAGGGCGAGCACGACCGTGACGTAGAGCACGACGAGCTCACGCGGCCGGAGCAGGAACCCACCGATCACCAGGACCAGCACCAAGGACGACGCCGGCACCCAGTCGGGCACCTGCACGGTCGCCGCGGCGATCAGCGCCGTGAGCGCGACCAGCGCGCAGAGCAAGAACCAGGTCGACGGCAGCACGCGCCGCCGTAGGTGCAGCCAGGCCCGGCGCGGACGACTCGTCCGGGGCCGACGCAACCCTCCTGTCGCAGAGGGTGAGGGCTCGGTCACGGGCTGACCCTACTGTCCCTGTCCGGCGCCGCGATAAGGACTTGCCCGGCGTCCCTGTCGATCGTCAGGGTGACGCCATGACGGCCGACACGACCTCGATCCTCCCGCTCGGTCCCGAACGGCGGGACGAGCTCGTGGCGCTCGACCACCTCGCGTTCGTCTGGACGGACGAGCCGGACCCCGAGCCCATGACCGCCGGTCTCGAGTGGGACCGCACGTTCGGCGTCCAGGGCAGCAGCGAGACGTCGCTGCGGAGCATCTACTCGGTGTTCACGCTCGACCTGGTGCTGCCGGCCGGCCGGGGCGGGGCGGCAACCTCGACGGTGCCCATGGCAGGTCTCACCTGGGTCGGAGTGCACCCCCAGCACCGGCGCCGCGGTCTGCTGACGGCGATGATCCGCCACCACCTGCACGGGCTGCACGAGTCCAGCGGGGAGGCGGTCTCCGGCCTGCACGCGTCCGAGGCGGCCATCTACGGCCGGTTCGGCTACGGGCTCGCCACCGCGGGGCTGCGGTTGACGCTCCCCCGGCGCCCGACGCTCCGCGATGTGCCGGGGTCGGACGAGGTCGCGACCCGGTTCCTGACCGCAGACGTCGAGCAGCACACCGACCTGGTGGCCGACCTGTACGCGAGGGCGACCCGCCGTCGGCCGGGCGGCGTCCTGCGCACCCGCGCGCTGGACCAGCGTCAGGTGCGGGACTCGCCGTTCCAGCGTCGCGGTCGCGAGCCCATGCGTCTCGTGGTGGCCGAGCGGGGTGGCCAGGCGACCGGGTACGCGCTGGTGCGGCGGCAGGTGCGGTGGGACGACGGCGTGCCGAACGGCACGGCCGACGTCGCCGAGCTCGCGGCCCTGGACGGGGCGACCCACCACGCCCTGTGGACCGCCCTGACCGACCTCGACTTCATCACGCGCACGTCCACGCCGCCGCTCGCTGCCGACGACCCCCTGCTCGCCATGCTGGTCGACGCCCGGACGACGAGGCCGACGCAGGGCGACGACCTCTGGCTCCGCATCGTGGACGTCGACCGTGCACTGGCGGCGCGCACGTACGCCCACGAGGTCGACGTCGTCCTCGGCGTCCAGGACGACCTGTGCCCGTGGAACGCTCGTCGCTGGCGGCTCACCGGCGGTCCGGACGGCGCCACGTGCGCACCGACGAGCGACCCGGCCGACGTCACCCTGGACGTCCGCGAGCTGGGCAGCGTCTACGTCGGCGGCACTTCTCTCGTCTCGCTGACAGCGGCGGGGCTGGCGCGCGAGGATCGCGCCGGGGCTGCTTCGGCGCTGTCGTCCGCGCTCCGTTCAGCGCTCGAACCCGGGACACCCTTCATGTTCTGAGCCGGACCAGCCGGCACGTCGAGGTATCAGGACGCTCGCGCGTCCGCTCTGGAGAGCACATGAGCACCTTCACCGGACACCGAGACAGCACCGACGGCCAGCACCCGGACCGCACCGCGCCCAGCCACTCGCCCAGGGCGCACCCGCTGCGGGCCCACGTGGCCGGCCCGGTGCTGCTGCCTGGCGACGAGGGCTTCGCCCAGGAGGTGGCGGGCTTCAACCTCGCCCTGACCCACAGCCCCGACGTCGTGGTGGGCGCGACCAGCGCCGCGGACGTCGTGGCCGCCGTCAGCTACGCCGCCGAGCACGACCTGCCGGTGGGGGTGCAGGCGACGGGCCACGGCATCGTGTCGCTGGTGGACTCCGGCGTGCTGGTCAGCACCGTGCGCATGCAGGACGTCGTCGTGGACCCGATCGAGCGAACCGTCACGGTCGGCGCGGGGGTGAAGTGGCGGGCCGTGCTCGACGCCGCCGAGCCGCACGGCCTGACCGGGCCCTGCGGCTCCACGTCCGACGTCGGCGTCGTCGGCTACACGCTGGGCGGAGGCCTGCCGGTGCTCGGTCGTGCGGTGGGCTTTGCCTCCGACCACGTGCGCAGCATGGACGTCGTCACCGCGGACGGGACGCTGCACCACGTCGATCCCGAGCACGACGTCGACCTCTTCTGGGCGCTGCGTGGCGGCCAGGGCAATGTCGGCATCGTCACGTCGATGACGCTGGACCTGCTGCCGATCCGGCAGATCCACGCCGGCGGACTCTTCTTCGACGGCCAGCTCGCCGCACCGGTGCTCCGGGCCTTCCGCGACCTGACGCGTGAGGTGCCCGAGGAGACGTGCCTGTCGCTGGCGTTCCTGCGGCTCCCGCCCGTGCCCGACGTCCCTGAGCCGCTGCGCGGTCGGTTCGTGGTGCACGTGCGGGTCGCGCACGTCGGCGACGGCACCGAGGTGGAGCACGTGCTGTCGACGTTGCGCTCCGCGGCCCCCGTGATGACGGAGATGGTCGGACCGCTGCCGACGAGCCAGCTCGACCGCGTGCACAACGACCCCGAGCACCCGGTGCCGGTGTACGAGCGCGGCGCGTTGCTGCACGACCTGGACGACGCCACCGTCGACGGCCTGCTGGCGGTGGCGGGACCGGACTCCGGTACCCCAGCGCTGCTCGTCGAGGTGCGCCAGCTCGGCGGGGCCCTCGGGCGGCCGGGTCGCTGGCCGGACGCCGTGGGCGCGCGGGAAGCGACGTTCTCGCTCTACGCGGTCGGTGTCATGGCGCCGCCGCTGGCAGCGGTCATGCCACAGGCGATCGAGGGCCTCGTCGAGGCCATGGCGCCGCACTGCTCCGAGCGCTCGTTCGTCAACTTGTTCGGCACGGTCCGGGACGACGCCGACCGAGCGCGGTGCTGGTCGGCCGAGACCTACGCGCGGCTGCAGGCGACGAAGGCGGCGCACGACCCCATGAACCGGTTCCGGTTCGGGCACGCGGTGGCGCTGCCGGCCTGACGGCGACGGCTGCAGCCGACGGCGGCGGCCACGGCGAGGGCGTCGGCTGCAGCGAGGCGCTACCCCTCGCTGCCCACGATCGGCGGCAGCTCCTCGTGGTCCTCGTACCGGGCGATCATGGCGAGCCGGCGCTCGTGCCGGGAGTTTCGGCTGAACGACGTCGCCAGGAAGGCGTCGACGATCGCCGTCGCCTCCTCCAGGCTGTGCATGCGCGCTCCGATCGACACGACCTGCGCGTCGTTGTGCTCGCGAGCCAGGCGCGCGGTCTCCTCGCTCCACGCCAGCGCTGCGCGGATACCGAGCACCTTGTTGGCCGCGATCTGCTCGCCGTTGCCCGATCCGCCCAGCACGACACCGAGGCTGCCCTCGTCGGCGCGGACACCGGTGGCGGCCCGAAGCACGTTGACCGGGTAGTCGTCGTCCGGGTCGAGGTGGTCCGGGCCGTGATCCACCACGTCGTACCCCTGCCCCAGCAGGTGCTCGACGAGATGGACCTTCAGGTCGTACGCAGCGTGGTCGCCGCCGATGTGAACGCGCATGGCTTCATCTTGGCAGCCTCGTCACCCGGTCAGTCGAAGATGGGCCCCTGCGTGCGGGTCCGCTTGAGCTCGAAGAAACCGGGGGTGCCCGCGACGAGCAGGCAGCCGTCCCAGAGCCGGCCGGCGTCCTCGCCCTTCGGCGCGGGCGTCACGACGGGCCCGAAGAAGGCGACGCCGTCCACCGCGACCACGGGCGTGCCGACGTCCTCACCGACCAGCTCGATGCCCGAGCGGTGGCTCGCCCGCAGCTGCTCGTCGTACCGGTCGCTGTCACCGGAGGTGAGGAGCTCGGCCGGCAGGCCGACCTCGTCGAGCGCCTCGGCGACCGCCACCCTGAAGTCCTTCTGCCCGCCGGGGTGCACGCGGGTGCCGATGGCGTCGTAGAGCGGCTTGACGACCTTGTCGCCGTACTGCTCCTGCGCCGCGACGACCACCCGCACGGGCAGCCAGGCCCGGTCCATCAGCTCACGGTAGTCATCCGGGAGGTCGCGGCCCTCGTTGAGCACCGCGAGGCTCATGACGTGCCAGCGCACCTCGACGGGACGCACCTTCTCCACCTGGTCCATCCACCGGGACGTCATCCACGCCCACGGGCAGACGGGGTCGAACCAGAAGTCGGCGACGTGCTTCTCACTCGGGGTGGCGCTCACCACAGGTCCTCTCCGGCGACGATCAGTTGAGACTTCAAGCAGTTCTCTCATGGTGAAGCAGAACTCGGCGGCGCGCATTCCCAGGGTCGTGCCACCATGGCGTCGATGAACGCAGGATGTGCCTGCTGCCTCACCTCGTGGTTAACCAACGGACGCACGCCGGAGCGGCTGCGGACGACCGTACGAACGACCGACCCACCGGAGTGCATCTGTGCCTGGCATGAACCTCACCCGTGACGAGGCGCGTGAGCGCTCGCGGATCCTCGACGTCGCGTCGTACGACGTGGCCGTCGACCTCACGACAGGGGACCAGACGTTCCGCTCCGAGACGACGGTGCGGTTCTCGTGCAGCGAACCCGGGGCGAGCACCTTCATCGACCTGGTGGCCCGCACCGTGCACGCCGTCCGCCTCAACGGCCGCGACCTCGATCCCGCGACGGTCGCCGACGGCGTCCGGATCCAGCTCGACGACCTGCAGGCCGAGAACGAGCTGCACGTCGTCGCCGACTGCCTCTACATGAACACCGGCGAGGGCCTGCACCGCTTCGTCGACCCCGTCGACAAGGAGGTGTACCTCTACTCCCAGTTCGAGGTCGCCGACTCGCGTCGCGTCTTCACCGTCTTCGAGCAGCCGGATCTCAAGGCGACGTTCACGTTCACCGTGACGACGCCGAACCACTGGACGGTCGTCAGCAACTCCCCCACGCCGCAGCCGGAGCCGCTGGCCGAGGGCAAGGCCGTGTGGCGTTTCGAGACCACCCCCGTGCTGCCCTCGTACGTCACGGCGCTCATCGCCGGCCCGTACCACGTGGAGCGCGACGAGCTCACGAGCAGCGACGGCCGCACGATCCCGCTCGGCGTGCTGTGCCGCGCCTCCCTGGCCGAGCACCTGGACGCCGACAACGTGGTGCGGGTCACCAAGCAGGGCTTCGAGTACTTCGAGAAGACGTTCGACCTGCCGTACCCCTTCACGAAGTACGACCAGGTCTTCGTGCCGGAGTTCAACGCGGGCGCCATGGAGAACGCGGGAGCCGTCACGTTCCTCGAGACCTACGTCTTCCGGTCGAAGGTGTCGGGCGCGCTGATCGAGCGCCGCGGCCTGACGATCCTGCACGAGCTGGCCCACATGTGGTTCGGCGACCTCGTCACCATGCGGTGGTGGAACGACCTGTGGCTCAACGAGTCCTTCGCGGAGTGGGCCAGCACGAGCTGCCAGGTCGCCAACACCGAGTGGCCGTGGGCCTGGACGACGTTCGGCACGGCCGAGAAGTCCTGGGCCTACCGCCAGGACCAGCTGCCGTCGACGCACCCGATCGTCGCCGACATCCGCGACCTCGAGGACGTCGAGGTGAACTTCGACGGCATCACCTACGCCAAGGGCGCGTCGGTGCTCAAGCAGCTCGTCTTCTACGTGGGCGAGGACAAGTTCGTCGAGGGGCTGCGGCGCTACTTCCGAGCCCACGCCTGGGGCAACACCGAGCTGGTCGACCTGCTGCGCGAGCTCGAGGCGACGAGCGGGCGCGACCTGCGCGAGTGGAGCGCCCAGTGGCTCGAGCACGCGGGCGTCACGACGCTGCGGCCCGTCGTCGAGACGGACGACCAGGGCCGGCTGACCTCCGTGACGATCGCGCAGACGGCGCCGCCCGAGCACGACCTGCTGCGCGACCACCGCCTGGCGGTCGGCTGCTACGACCTCGTCGACGGCCGGCTCGAGCGCACCGACCGGGTCGAGCTGGACGTCACCGGTGCGAGCACGCCCGTGCCGCAGCTCGTGGGCCGCAAGCGGCCCGACCTCCTGCTCGTCAACGACGACGACCTCGCGTACGCGAAGATCCGCCTCGACGACCGCTCCTTCGCGACCGCGGTGGAGCACCTCGACGGGTTCGACTCGTCGATGCCGCGCTCGCTCGTCCTGGGTGCCGCCTGGGACATGACGCGCGATGCCGAGAGCTCGCCACGCGAGTTCGTCGAGCTGGCGCTGTCGGCCATCGCGGGCGAGAAGGACTCCACGGTCCTGCGCATCCTGCTGGCGCAGCTCACGACGACGGCGCACGTGTACGTGGCGCCGGAGCACCGCGACGAGGTGCTGCGGCAGGTCACCAGCCGGCTGCGCACCCTGCTCGAGCAGGCCGAGCCGGGAAGCGACCAGCAGCTGCAGCTGATGGGCTCCTTCGCCGGCTTCGCGTCCTCCGAGGACGACGTCGCCCTGCTGCGGGGCCTGCTCGACGGCACTCGAACGCTGCCCGGCCTCGCCGTCGACACCGACATGCGGTGGACGCTGCTCACCGGGCTCGTCGCCGCTGCGTCCGCCGGCGACGACGAGATCGACCGTGAGCAGGACCGCGACGACACGGCGAACGGACGTCGGTCCGCCGCCCTGGCGCGGGCCGCCCGGCCGACCGCCGAGGCGAAGCAGCAGGCCTGGGCCAGCGTGGTCGACTCGGACGAGCTGCCCAACGCCGTCCAGGAGTCCGTCATCATCGGCTTCGCCCGGGTGCACGACGTCGAGCTGCTGCGTCCCTTCGTGGACTCCTACTTCGAGGCTATCGAGGACGTCTGGGCCACGCGCACCAACGAGATCGCGCAGCAGATCGTCATCGGCCTCTACCCCACGCTGCTCGCCGACCAGGCACTGGTCGACAGCAGCGACGCGTGGCTGCAGGGCCACGCCGACGCCATCCCGGCGCTGCGGCGGCTGGTGTCGGAGAACCGCGACGCCGTGGCCCGAGCCCTGCGCGTGCAGGAGCGCGACCGCACCGCCTGAGCTGACGCTCCTCGGCGTGACTTCTGGTGGGTTTGCTACGTCTCGCGTGCTCCCATGACGGGGCAAACGCACCAGAAGTCGAGCGCGGGTGTGGCATGGCCGACGTGCGAGCCGACCAGTGATGCGTTCTCGGGCGGCGCGCCGGTCGCGCCGCCCGAGAACGCATCACTCAACGAGGCGGGTCACGTCAACCACGCCGGTCGCCGGACCACGCTCACGGTCGACCGCCGAGCCCGGCGTCGCGAGCGCGTGCGACCAGCTCGCTGCGGGTGGCGCATCCGGTCTTCGCGAGGATGGAGCTGACGTGGTTCTGCACCGTCTTCGTGGAGACGAACAGCCGGCCCGCGACGGCATGGTTTCCCAGTCCACGGGCAACGAGGTCGAGGACCTCCGTCTCGCGCGCGCTGAGACGAGGGAACGCCGACGCGGGCCGATGGGCACTGGCAGCCTGCAGCACCCGAGGAGCCACCCCGCCCGCCAACACGGTTTCTCCGTCGGCGAGCGCGAAGACGGCTCGGGCGATCGCCCCGTGCGCGGCTCCCTTCAGCAGGTAGCCGCGGGCACCGGCGGCGAGCGCGCGTCGCAGGGAGTCATCATCTTGGTGCATCGTGAGCATCAGGACGGCGACCTCCGGCCGCTGTGCGAGCAGTCGTCGGGCCGCCTCGACGCCGTCCATCACCGGCATGTCCAGGTCGACCACAGCGACCTCGTACGCAACGCGTGACGCAAGCTCCACGAGAGCCTCACCGTCACGAGCCGCTCCCGCGACCGTGATGCCGTCGGTCGAGTCGAGCAGGGTACGCAACCCGTCCAGGAACACCGGGTGGTCATCGGCGATCAGAACGCGCACGGTCATCGGACCACCGACGGCAGGTAGGCCCTCACGGTAAGGCCGCCGCCGGGCCGGTCCACCAGGTCGAGCGTGCCGCCGAGGGCAGCCGCACGGTCGGCCATACCGCGGCGCCCTACTCCGGCGGGAGCACCGGCCAGTCCGATGCCGTCATCCGTCACCTCCAGGGTGAGGTCCCCTCCGGTGATCTCCATGCTGACCGTGCAGTGGCTGGCGTCCGCGTGCCGCACGACGTTGCGCAGTGCCTCACCGATGATCCGGAACGCCGCGATCTCGGCGGCCGGGTCGAGCTTCGGCGCCGGGGTCGGCACCAGGAGCGACACCCGGGGACCCTTCTCGTAGCTGTCGACGAGCTGTCCGACGGCGGCGACGAGGTCCGCGTCGGCCAGCGCGGCAGGGCCCAGCTCGTCGACAATCCGGCGCACCTCGACGGTGGCGGCCTGCGCGTCCGCGTCGACGGCATCGAGCACGGCATCGACGCGAGGGCGGTCGGCGTTGGAGTCCAGGAGGTTCCGTGCGGCCTCGAGCCGCATCGAGATCGAGGCCAGGAGGGGGCCGAGAGAGTCGTGCAGGTCACGCTGAAGGCGCGACCGCTCCTCCTCCCGAACCAGCCGCAGACGGTCGAAGCGCCGACGGAGGTCCAGGTCCCACAGGCGCCGGCGGAGAACCGCCAACGCGATGGCGGCGGGGAGGACGAGCCAGGCCAGTCCCTCAAGCACCTGCCCGGCGTCTGTCGCCATGGCGAGAGGTGCCGACACCGCCACGAGCAAGAGCGCGCCCATGACCAGGCGGAGCTGATGACGCTGGTCCGGTGTCGCATGGCGCCAACGGCTCAGCGGCGCAGCGACGGCGCACACCGCCAGCGCGGGAGCCAGGAGAAAGGTGATGCTGAGCACGGCGTTCAGGAGCTCGCCAGCAGCCTGCAACCCCAGGGGGTTCTGCCGCGGAGCCAGCTGCTCGGCACCGAGATCGCCCGGCAGCACCGCCGTGACGATGACTGCGGCCACCGCCCACAGCCACAGCGCGACCTCGACCACCCGCCATCGACGGGTGGGCAGCATGCCGTCAGGGAAGCGCAAGATCAGCTGCAACGCCAGGGCTTGGGCGGGGACCCAGGACCAGTTGGTCAGCCAGCCGAGCCAGGCAGCACCCGCATATCCCTGGTCGTGAAAGTGGACCGCCGTGGCAAGTGCCAGTCGAGCGACCGCGCCGGTGCAGCCGCTGGCGAGAAGCAGCCAGCCGATCGTCGCGTAAGGCTGCTGACGAACGAGCGCCATGCCAGCCAGCGACAGCACCACCATGCCCGCCATGAACGGTGCGGCCGCTGCGGTACCACCCGGGTCCTCCGCCCCCAGGGCCGGCAGCCGGACCGCGAGCCAGAACGAGCCAACCCCGGCGAGCGCGGTGACCACCGCGCCCGCCAGGGCGGTCGTTCGCAGCACCAAGATCCGTCGGGTCACGGGCCGCGAGTCTAGGGGCGCATCGAGGGCCGCAACGGTCATCGGGATCGGCGCTGCCACCGGACGCCCAGCCAGGCGAGGGCGACACCGAGCGGCACGTTGGCCATGGGGCCGATGGCGGGGACTGCGATGCCGCCGACGATGAGGAGCAGCACCAGTGGTCCGGGCACGACCGCCCGGCGCCACGCGATGACGCCGACTGCCACAATCCCGAGCATCTCGACCACTCCGGTCGCCAGCAGGGGGACGAGCAGCACGCTGTCCGGCGTGGTGTCGAGCAGCGCCGGCTCGTGCGCAGCGAGATAGGGGTTCACGAACGCCACCGTGAATCGGGAGCAGGCATCGAGGGCGGCCCCGACCGCCGCCAGCGTGAGTGCGCCACGAGCGATGCCGGCTCCGGTCGGGCCACGCATTGCGGAGAGGCGGGGGTACAGCTGGCTGAGCGCTACGAGGCACACCGTCCAGACGAGATAGTGAACCAGGTGCAGCCCCGTTGCGGCGACCTCCGAGTAGTCACGCGAGTCGAAGAACATGCGGCTGCCGAGCACGGCGCCGTTCAGTGCCAGCACGGTGCCGGTGAGGGTCACGGCGATCGCCGTCGGTGCGGTCGTGCGGGTGGGAGATGCGGGAGTCAGCAGGTCGGTCGTCATGGGACGCCTCCTTCAGGTCGGGTGACTCACCGTCTCCGGCCTGGCTTCCCGGCCGCATGGGGCGGATGTCCCGAGGTCTCCCGCACCGCCTGACCCGCCCAGTGATGCGTTCTCGGGCGGCGCGCCTGGCGCGCCGCCCGAGAACGCATCACTGGGCCAGACGCATCAGCCGAGCGCGATGGCACGCGCCAGCGACCGGGCGCGGCGCGAGCGGAACAGCTCCTCGAGCAGCACGGGATGACCCTGCCCGTCCGCCAACGGGAGGCGCCAGTTCGGGTACTGGTCATGAGTGCCGGGCTGGTTGATCGTGCGCCGGTCACCCACCGCGTCGGCCACCGACACCCCCAGGAGCCGGGCCGGCGTCCAGGTGAGGAAGCGGTGCAGCGCCTCGACGGCCTCGCGCTCCGAGCCGCCGTCGTGCAGCAGGCCACGCTGGCGCAGCAGGTCGAGCACCCTCGCGCGGTCGGCCTCGTCGATCGCCCGCTCCTCCTCCGGAGACCGGGTGAGCAGCCCCAGCCGCTCGCGCAGGGTGATGTGCTCGCCCGCCAGGTACCCGGCGGTCGGCGGCAGATCGTGCGTGGCCACAGTGGCGAGGCACAACTCACGCCACGACTCGGGCTCGAGCGGCCGGCCCTCGTCGTCCTTCTCGAACCACAGGATCGACGTACCGAAGACACCGCGGTCGCGAAGGTAGTCACGCACCCACGGCTCGACGACGCCGAGGTCCTCGCCGACGACGAACGCCCTGGCCCGGTGCGCCTCGAGCGCCAAGATGCCGACCAGCGCCTCGTGGTCGTAGCGCACGTACGTGCCGGCCTCGGGACCACAGCCGGACGGCACCCACCACAGCCGGAACAGGCCGATCACGTGGTCGACCCGCAGCCCCCCGGCGTGCCGCAGAACCGTGCGGATCATGTCGCGGTACGGCACGTAGCCGAGCTCGGCGAGCTGGTCGGGACGCCACGGCGGCTGCGACCAGTCCTGACCCTGCTGGTTGAACGCGTCGGGCGGGGCGCCGACCGTCACACCTCGCGCGAGAGCCGTCCCCAGCGACCAGGCGTCTGCGCCCTCCGGGTGCACGCCGACCGCCATGTCGTGCACCACGCCGAGCCGCATGCCGGACTGCAGCGCGCGGCGCTGCGTCGACGCCAGCTGCTCGTCGGCGACCCACTGGAGCCAGCAGTAGAAGTCGACCCGGTCGGCAAGGCGCTCTCGCTCAGCAGCCACGGCGTCGGACGCCGGGTCGCGCAGCTCGGCGGGCCAGCCGGTCCACCGGGCGCCGTGCACCTCAGCGAGCGCGCACCACGTCGCGAAGTCGACGAGTCCCTCGCCCTGCTCGACGGTGAAGCGCTCGAACTCGCGGTCCCGCGCGAGCGTGCGGGGCAGGCGGTAGACGGTCTCGAGGGCCGACCGCTTCGCCTCCCAGGTGGCGTCGCGGTCGAGGCGGTCCTCCACGTCGAGGGCTTGCACCGACTCCGCCTGCCACTCCAGCAATTGGCGCTCGGACGCCGGCATGTAGGCGACCTCGGGGACGTCCTCGACCCTGATGTAGACCGGGTTCACGAAGCGGCGTGTCGTCGGGAGGTACGGCGAGGGCTCCATGCGCCCCACGGGTTCGGCGGCGTGCAACGGGTTCACGAGCACGAAGTCGGCACCCAGGTCCGAGCCTGACCACACGGCCAGCTGCGTGAGGTCGCCGAGGTCGCCGAGGCCCCAGCTCTGACGGGAACGGACGGCGTAGAGCTGGGTCATGAAGCCCCAGCACCGCTCGCCGTCGCGCAGGCCGCCGGGCAGCTCGAGCCGTCCGGGGGTGACGACGAGCGTCGCCTGACCCTCGCCCGAGTCGCTGCGGGCGTGCAGCGTGTGCCAGCCGAGCGGCAGGTCGGACGGAACCTCGAAGGTGGCCTCGCCGACCTGTCGGCCGTCGACGACGCGGGGGTCGACCCAGTGGTCCTGCTGGAGCAGGCTGCGCCGCGTCCCGTCCTCGAGCTCGGCCCACACCTGCACCTGCTCGCCGTGCGGCAGGTGCACGGCGAGCCACGGCGTGGTGCCCTCGCGGCACACCACCGTCGGCGGCAGCATGCGCCGCCAGGCCCGCAGCTCGGCGTCCTCACGGGACGCCGCGACCGCCCGAGCCGACGACACGTCGACGTCCAGAGCCGTCAGCACCGCCCGCACCGACGACGCCGGCACGGTCACGTGCTGCCCGCGCCAGTCCCAGTACTCGGTGGCGACGCCGTGCGCGCGCGCCAGCGCGACCAGCTCGGGGTCGAGAGGCGTGTGGGGCTCGGGGTCGGTCACGGGGTCGGTCACGGCGCTCACAGGGGGTCGAGGGCAGGCGGCGTCGATCCTGTCACGTCCGGCGCGCGGGCGCGTCCTCGTCGCGGACGTCCTGCGGCGCACCGGGATGGCGGAGCCTTCGACCGCACGCGGTGAGGCGCCTCCCTCTATCGCCCGGCCGGGCGCCATCCGCCCCGTCGACCGCTCGCTACCCTCACGCGCATGCCGGACGACCGCTACCCCGACGCCCCTCGTGACGACCTGGTCGAGCGGCTGCCCGCCTCCGACCCGAGGTACGACGTCGCCGACCCGTACCGCTGGCTCGAGGACGGCGCAAGCGCGCGCACGCAGACGTGGCTCGAGGCCCAGGACGATCTGCTCGCCGCACACCGAAGGCGCTGGACTGGCCGAGACGCCCTGCGGGACCGGGTGGCGGGGCTGCTCTCGGCCGGCACGGTCGGGGCGCCGGTGTGGCGTGGCGAGCGTCAGCTCGTCATGAGGCGATCGGGCGAGCAGGAGCACGCCGTGCTGCACACCACCGACCCTGACGGCACTGAGCGCGTGCTGCTCGACCCGATGCAGGTCGACCCCAGCGGACGCACCACGCTCGACGCCTGGCAGCCGAGCAAGGAGGGCGACCTGCTCGCCTACCAGCTGTCCGAGGGAGGCAGCGAGGAGTCGGTGCTGCGCGTGATGGACGTCGGCACCGGCCGGGTCGTGGACGGACCGATCGACCGGGCGCGGTACTCCCCCGTGGCGTGGCTGCCCGGTGGCGAGGCGTTCTACTACGTGCGGCGCCTCGACCCCTCGCTCGTGCCGGACGACGAGGCGCAGTACCACCGTCGGGTGTGGCTGCACCGAGTCGGCACGGATCCGGAGGACGACGCGCTGGTGTTCGGCGAGGGGCGGGACGCGAGGAGCTACTACGGCGTCTCGGTCTCCATGGACGGTCGCTGGCTGTCGCTGAGCGCTTCCGTCGGCACGGAGCCCCGCAACGACCTCTGGATCGCCGACCTGCACGCCGGGACGCTCGAGGAGCCGCCGTTCGTCGCGGTGCAGGAAGGTGTCGACGCCCAGACGTCCTCGTCCGTGGGCCGGGACGGCCGGCTCTACCTGCTGACCGACCTCGACGCTCCCCGGGGCCGGCTCGTCGTCACCGACCCCAGCACGCCGACGTCCGGCACGTGGGTCGACCTCGTGGGCGAGGACGCCGAGGCGGTGCTGGACGGCTACGCGGTCCTCGACGGCCCCGAGCTGTCGTCGCCGGTGCTGCTGGCGGCGTGGACACGGCACGCCGTGGGTGAGGTGACGCTGCACGACCTCGTGACCGGCGAGCGCACCGGCACGGTCCCGCTCCCCGGGGTCGGCTCGCTGGGCGGGCTCACCGAGCACCCCGAGGGCGGCCACGAGGCGTGGATCGGCTACACGGACGCCGTGACGCCGAGCAGCGTCCTGCACTACGACGCCCGGACGGGCGAGACGAGCACCTGGGCCACCGGGCCGGGCACCGTCGACGTGCCTGACGTGCACGCCCGTCAGGTGGCTTACCGGTCCGTGGACGGCACCGTGGTGCACCTCCAGCTGGTCGCGCCGGCCGACGCCGTCGACGGGCAGGGACGTCCCGACCGACCGCGCCCGACGGTGCTCTACGGCTACGGCGGCTTCGGCCACTCGATGACGCCTGGGTACTCGGCGGGCGTGCTGGCCTGGGTGGAGGCAGGCGGCGTCTACGCCATCGCCGGGCTGCGCGGCGGCGGCGAGGAGGGCGAGGAGTGGCGCCGTGCCGGCATGCTCGCGAACAAGCAGAACGTGTTCGACGACTTCCACGCCGCTGCTGAGCACCTGGTCGCGGAGGGCTGGACGACGCCAGCGCAGCTCGCGATCAGCGGTGGGTCGAACGGCGGCCTGCTGGTCGGTGCCGCCCTGACCCAGCGTCCCGACCTGTTCGCCGCGGTGGTGTGCTCGGCGCCACTGCTCGACATGGTGCGGTACGAGCTGTTCGGGCTCGGCGCCACCTGGGCGAGCGAGTACGGCACGGCACAGGACGTCGAGCAGCTCGGCTGGCTGCTGGGCTACTCGCCGTACCACCACGTGAGCGAGGGCACCGCCTACCCCGCGGTGCTCTTCGAGGTGTTCGACTCCGACACGCGGGTCGACCCCCTGCACGCGCGCAAGCTGTGCGCTGCCCTCCAGCACGCGACGTCCCGTCCGGTCGACGAGGCTCCGGTGCTGCTGAGACGGGAGACCGACGTCGGGCACGGCGCGCGGGCGATGTCGCGCAGCGTCGAGCTCACGGCGGACAGCCTCGCCTTCGCCGCCCACCAGACCGGCCTGCGGCTGGGGTGACGCGCCGGTCGGGGGCTGACGGTAGGGCCGCACCGCCGCCCGTAGCCTGGGACCGGCCCCCGACGAGACGAGAGGAGCCTTGTGCCCTTCGAGACCACCGCGCCGTTCCAGCACCTCGCGGCCCTGCCGCTGACCGCCCTGCACGCCTCCTCGACGCCGGCGCCGTCGCTGCCGACCCTCTCGAACGTCGACCCGCAGGACGTCAAGACGTGGTCCGAGCGCCTGGGTCACTGGCTCGTGACCTCCGGCGTCCGCATCGTCGTCATCGTCGTCGTGGCCGTCGTGGTGCGCTGGCTGCTCGTGCGCGCCGTGAACCGGCTCGTGCGGCGCACGGTCAACGCCAACCTCAGCGACCGCATCGTCGAGAACCGCGCGACCCGGGTGCTCGCCTCGGCGACGGGCGCGCTCAGCGAGCGGCGGCGGCAGCGCACCGAGACGCTCGGCTCGGTCATCCGCAGCCTCGTGACGTTCGTCGTCTTCGGCGTGGCGCTGCTCATGGTGCTCGGCGAGTTCCACGTCAACCTGGCGCCGCTGCTGGCCTCGGCCGGCGTCGCCGGGGTAGCACTGGGCTTCGGCGCGCAGAGCCTGGTCAAGGACTTCCTCTCCGGCGTCTTCATGCTGCTCGAGGACCAGTACGGCGTCGGCGACCTCGTCGACACGGGCGAGGCCGTCGGCACGGTCGAGCAGGTGACGCTCCGCATCACCAAGCTGCGCGACCCCAGCGGTGTCGCCTGGTACGTGCGCAACGGCGAGATCACGCGCATCGCCAACAAGAGCCAGGGCTGGTCGACGGCGATCGTGGACCTGCCGGTCGCCTACACCGAGAGCGTCGACCGCGTGATGGACCTCATCCGCGACATGCTCGACGCCCTCTACGACGACCCGGAGTGGTCCGACGTGATGCTCGAGAAGCCGACGGTGGCCGGTGTCGAGCAGATCACCGGCACGACCATCACGATCCGCGTCGTCGCCAAGACCGGACCGAACCAGCAGTGGGGTCTGCAGCGTGCCATCCGCGAGCGCGCGAAGGACGCGTTCGACCGCGCGGGAGTGCGAGCTCCGGTGACGTTCCCGCCCGTGCCTGGCGGCCCGTCGTCCAGCGGCACCACCCCAGGCGCCATCTGAGCCGGAACTTGGTCAACCTTGTGTACGCCAAGAACGCTCAAGACGTGCACAAAGTTGACCAAGTTCCGGAGTTCGGCCGACCGCTCGGGTGCGGGCAACCTTCTGCCGACATCAGAGCGTCGTAGCAGGTAGGAGCCCGACCGCCGGGCCGGCAGAGGGGGTGCGCGTGGTCGCGTTCGAGGAGTACGTGCTCGCCCGCGGAAGCTCCCTGCACCGCACGGCGTTCCTGCTCACGCACGACCACGCTCTGGCCGAGGACCTCGTGCAGACCGCACTGGCCCGGTCCTGGCGGGCCTGGTCACGCATCCAGGGTGACCCGGACGCGTACGTGCGCAGGGTCATGGTGAACACCTTCGCGTCGTGGTGGCGCCGCCGCTGGAACGGTGAGCGGGCCACGGGCGAGGTTATCGACGTGGCGCAGAGCGACCACGGGGACGACGTCGTCCGCCGTGACGGGCTGGTGCGTGCGCTCGCCGCGCTACCCCGCCGGCAGCGGGCGGTGGTGGTGCTGCGGTTCTTCGAGGACCTGACCGAGGCGCAGACGGCCGCCGCGCTCGGCGTGACGGTCGGCACCGTCAAGTCGCAGACCGCCAAGGCGCTGGCGAGCCTGCGTGTCTCGCCTCAGCTGAGCGCCCCCGAGCTGGCCGAGGAGCTGTCATGACCTTCACCACGGACGACCTCCGCCTGGCGCTCCGCGAGGCCGCTGAGCAGCCGCCGCGCGACGCGTCCGGCTCCCGGCTCGAGGGGGTCCGGACTGCGGTGCGACGGTCCCGCCGGCGCCGGGCCGGCGCGGCGCTCGCCATCACCGGAGTGCTCGCCGGTGCCGTGGGGGTGGTCGGCCTGGCAGGCGGCCCGAGCACGTCCGACCGCCGGATGCCACCTCCCGCGACCTCGACGTCGTCGCCGATCCCGGGCGGGGTCCCGGCCCTGTGGGGCGTGCGCGACGTCGCCGCGAAGGTGGACGGACGAGGGGCCGACCAGCCCACGACCGCGCTCACGTGGCCCAGCGACGCCTCTGGCGTCGTCGTGCGGTGCACCGGCAGCGACCGCCGCGTGGATGTCACCCTCGAGCGAGCGGACGCCCCCGGCACCAGCATGTCGTTCCCCTGCGTCTCGGGTGACCACGAGTGGTCGGTGCACGACCTCTGGCCGGCGGCCGCAGCCCTGGAGCCGGGTGGGCGGGTGCAGCTGAGCGCGCAGCTCGAGCCGGCTGACCCGAGCGCGCTGTTCGGCGTCGGGCTCCTCACCGGTGAGGACCTCGTCGACGGGTCGACGATGACGCCACCACCGGGTTTCGAGCGCATCGCGTCGGTCGCGCTCAGCCACGGTTTCTACTACAGCTGGACGGGCGACGGCATCGACGCGTCGGCCGCCACCGCCGGCGCCTCCGTCGACAGCGCCGTGCTGGTCACCGAAGGCAAGCGGGAGGTGCGCCTCGCTGCTCGGTGCTCCGGCCGATCCACGCTGCGGCTGACGGGCCCGGAGGGCGCGGTGACCTCGCTCGTCTGCCCGGCCGGTGAACGGGTCAGCCGCGAGGTGACGGTTCCGCTGACACCGTCGTCCGACCAGCGCTTCGACGTGCAGCTGACCGACGCCGACCCGGGTGCCCTCGTCCAGGTCGCGCTCTACGGGCGGTGAGGGGGTTGCGGCTCCGTCGTCCTGCCCTTGAGACAATCGGTCGGTGACGCAGTCGAGCTTCTACGACGAGGTGGGCGGCCACGAGACGTTCGTCCGCCTCGTGCGCCGGTTCTACGAGGGTGTGGCGGGCGACCCCGAGCTGCGGGCGCTCTACCCCGAGGACGACCTGGGGCCAGCCGAGGTGCGCCTGCGCATGTTCCTCGAGCAGTACTGGGGCGGCCCCACCACGTACAGCGAGCAGCGAGGCCACCCGATGCTGCGCCGGCGCCACGTGCCCTACGCGATCAACGCCGACATGCGCGACCGGTGGCTGAAGCACATCCTCGCGGCCGTCGACGAGCTCGAGCTGTCGCCGATGCACGACGGCATGCTGCGCGACTACCTCGAGCGAGCCGCCCACTCGCTCGTCAACACGCCTGGCTGAGGGCACTCTCCGGCGCCGCAGGTAGCGTGGGCGACCATGACCACGAGCTCCGCTGACCTCGTCGTGCGCCCGGTGCTCCACCGCTCCGACGACGACCGGGACGGCGGCGCCGGCCCCTGGTGGCGCAGCGCCGTCATCTACCAGGTCTACCCGCGCTCGTTCGCCGACTCGGACGGCGACGGCGTCGGCGACCTCCCCGGCATCACCGACCGGCTGGAGCACGTCGCGCGTCTCGGTGCTGACGCCATCTGGCTGTCCCCGTTCTACAGCTCGCCCCAGGCGGACGCCGGCTACGACGTCGCGAACTACCGCTCGGTCGACCCGGTGTTCGGCACCCTGGACGACGCCGACCGCATGATCGCGCGCGCCCACGAGCTGGGCCTCCGGGTTGTCGTGGACATCGTCCCGAACCACACGTCCGACCAGCACGAGTGGTTCGCCGAGGCGCTCGCCTCGCCGCCGGGCAGCAGCGCCCGCGCCCGGTACGTCTTCCGGGACGGCGACGGACCGGACGGCGCCGAGCCGCCGAACAGCTGGCGGTCGGTCTTCGGCGGATCGGCCTGGCAGCGGGTCACCGAGCCTGATGGCACGCCCGGCCAGTGGTACCTGCACCTCTTCGACGTGCACCAGCCCGACCTCGACTGGACCAACCCCGAGGTCCGCGCCGAGTTCGAGCAGATCCTGCGCTTCTGGCTGGACCGCGGCGTCGACGGCTTCCGGATCGACGTGGCCCACGGGCTCGTCAAGGCCGAGGGGCTGCCGGACTGGGACCACGAGCAGGAGATGATGCAGGGCACGGTCGAGGAGGGCGAACGCCCGCCGTACTGGGACCAGGACGGCGTGCACGAGGTCTTCCGGGCGTGGCACGAGGTCGCGGCCGAGTACGCCGGCGACCGGGTGCTGGTGGCCGAGGCGTGGGTCCCGTCGCTCGAGCGCCTTTCGCGCTACGTGCGACCGGACGAGCTGAGCCAGGCGTTCAACTTCGAGTACCTGCTGACCGCCTGGCGCGCCAAGGACGTGCGCGAGGTCGTCACCGACTCGCTGCAGGCCATGGACGCCGTCGGGGCACCGACCACCTGGGTGCTGAGCAACCACGACGTGCTGCGTCACACCACGCGCTTCGCCTACCCCGCCGGCGCCGAGCTGCCGAAGGGTATCGGCGCGGGCGACCCGCAGCCCGACGCCGGGCTGGGCCTGCGCCGCGCTCGGGCCGCCACCCTGCTCATGCTGGCCCTCCCCGGCTCCGCCTACCTCTACCAGGGCGAGGAGCTGGGGCTGCCGGAGCACACGACCATGCCGGACGACGCCCGCCAGGACCCGACGTGGGTCCGTTCGTCCCACACGCAGCGGGGACGTGACGGCTGCCGGGTGCCGATCCCGTGGGAGGCCGGTGCCCCGAGCTGCGGCTTCGGGCCCGGCCCGCTCACGTGGTTGCCCCAGCCCGACGGCTGGTGCGACTACGCGCTGGACCGGCAGGTTGGCGTGAGGGGCTCGACCTACGAGCTCTACCGGACGGCGCTCGAGCAGCGGTCCGCCCGCAGGCTGGGCTCCGGTTCCCTGGCGTGGGTCGACGGGTACGGCGACGACGTGGTCGCGTTCGTCAACGGCCGCACCCTGGTGGTCGCCAACGTCGGCGACGCCCCCGTGACGCTGCCCGCCGACGTCCGCCCGCTGGTGTCGAGCGCCTCCGGCGCCGTCGAGCCGGACGACGCCGAGGCTCTCGTCGTGCCGCCCGACGTCACCGTGTGGGCCGAGCTGGAGTGATGCCCCCGCGAGGGCGGGTTCAGGTCAGCCGACCAGGTCGTCGCCCTCGTCGAGGTCATCGACCCGGAAGCCGTTCTTGCCGGCCCGCTTGACGGCGTACATCACCGCGTCCGCGCGGCGCACCACGGACTGGGGCTCCTCGTCGGCGCCGGCGACCACGACGCCGATGCTCACCGTGATGCTGACGCGCTGTCCCTCGATGTGCACCGGGTGGCCCACCGAGGTGCGGATGCGGTCGGCGAGCTCGACGAGCGTGTCGCTGGCCAGGTTGTCGGCGACGACCACGAACTCGTCACCGCCGAGCCGGACGACGAGGTCCTCCTCGCGCACGCACGCGGCGATGCGCTGTGCCACCGCGACCAGCGTGCCGTCGCCGACGTGGTGGCCGAGGCTGTCGTTGACCGACTTGAAGCCGTCGAGGTCGCAGAAGAGCACGGCGGTCTCGCCAGCCACGAGCTCGCGCCCCAGTCGGTCCTCCAGCGCAGCGCGGTTGCCCAGGCCGGTGAGCACGTCCGTCCTCGTCTCCCGCCGCAACCGCTCGGTGTCGCGGCGCGTGGCCGTGATGTCGACGTACTGGCTGATGAGGTAGAGCGCTGCCCCCTCGTCGTCCCGGACGACGGACGACGTCACCGACGTCCAGACCTCCTCGCCGTCGGCGCGAAGCAACCGCTTCTGAGCTCGCTCGATGCGTCCCTCGCCCGCGGCGATGCGCGCGACCACCTCGTGGTCACCAGCCAGCTCCTCGGGGGCTGAGACGTCGTCCACGCGCCGCCGGAGCAGCTCGTGCTGCGGGTAGCCCAGCATGCTGGCCAGGGCGCCGTTCACCCGCAGGTAGCGCCCCACGTCCGGCTCCTGGAGCGAGATCATCGCCATCGGGGTACCGGCGTTGTCGAACGCCAGCCGGAACAGCGACTCGCTGGCCTTGAGCCGCCCGTGCTCACGCCGCAGCTGCTCGGACAGGCGCGCGTTGTTGACCGCGATGCCGGCCTGGGCGGCGAACATCTCGAGCAGCTCGCGCTGGATGCGGCCAGGCCGGCGGCCGTCGTCCGGCAGGTCGACCGACAGCATGCCGACCAGCTCGCCGGACGGCGCCTCGAGCGGTGCGTACAGCGCGTTCAGCGGGTGCCAGGCGTCGGGGTCGTCGGAGACCTCCGTGTCCGGCACCCAGCCGACCACCGACTCCGGGTCGATCCGGTCGTACGGGACGAAGCGCAGCGCCCCCCACTCCTCGGCGACCGCGAACTCGTCGACGAACATGGACGGCGGGTTCCTGCGTCCCAGCAGCATGTCGCGGACCTCGTCCGGGCCCGCCACCGCCACGGTGTGGAAGTCGCCGTCGTCGTTGAGGATGTTGACGACGGCCACGCCGAAGCCGCAGCCCGCGACCACGCCGTCCACGACCGCCTGGAGCGTCTCCGGAAGACTCTGCTGGCGGTTGAGGCTGGCCGTGAGGTCATAGAGGCGCCGGATGGTGGGCCACCGGACCCCCACGTCCTGCTCGCTCATGCAGCCTCCGCTGACCCTGGACGCGCGCCGCGCGCCTCCCCCCCTCCCTATCGGCCGACGACCCGGTCGGGGCAAGGAGAACGTGGAGCAGGGTAGCGGGGGGCGGGCGTCTCGGAGAACCCCCGAAGGTCCCCCGTGACGCTCGCCCCCCGACAGCGCGGGGGCTGGGTGGCGCCCTCAGCCCAGCGCTGGCCGGCTGAGCACGTACCCGCGGGAGGTGGTGAGCCGCCGCCAGGGGCCGTGGGAGTGCACCTGCACCGGCTCGGACGGCACGAGGAAGCCGAACGCGTCGAGCACGAACGCGCTGCCCGCCGGCACGTCGACCCCCGGCAGGGGGCGGCCCCAGACCAGGGCTCGCAGGCGGGCGACCGCCGCGGCACCGGACCCTTCGGGCGCGCCCCGGGTGATCTCCTCGCTGCCCCGCTGCGCCTCGGCCGCGAGCACGTCGGTGCCCAGCGTGCCCAGCGCGGTCCAGCCGGAGCGCGGCGGCGACACGCCCGCCCAGGCGGCCCCGCCCGCGTCGGACGGCGGTAGGGCCAGCTCCCGCGGCCCGGTGATGCGCTGCCAGCGCGCGAACCGGTCGGCCAGCGCGACCAGCGGCACGGTCACGTCGGCCTCGTCAGGCCGCAGCAGGCTGTGCACGCGCAGAGCGAGCACCGTGGGACCGCCGGCACCGTGCACCGGAGACGCGTACGCGGCGAGGGTCGTGCCGGCAGCCACCAGCCTGGCCGCCCCCTCCGGGTCGACGCGCTGCGCCCGGCCGACGAAGGTCGCGAGGTCGGTGCCCGAGGCCTCCCCGAGCAGCAGGGAGGACGACTGCTGCGACGCCGTCATGCCGAGACCGCTGCGGACCCGCTGCGGCGGGCGCGTTCGCGGTGCGAGCGGAAGGCCACCGGCTCCCCCCGGAGGCTGTCGAGCCGAGCGACGTCCTCCTCGCTGAGCCGGCGAGGTCGTCCGGCCTTCAGGTCGTAGACCACCATCGTGGACTCGGCGACGGCGTACCGGACGCGGTCGCCGTCCACCGGCTCGTCGTACACCTCGTAGGCGACCTCGACGCGAGCGCCGCGCGCCTCGGTGATCCACAGGTCGATGTGCACCGGCTCGGGCCGCCACCGCAGCGGCTTCAGGTACTCGATCTCGTGCCGCGCGACCAGCAGACCGCTGTCGAGCAGGGTGCCGCCGTCCTCGTACGCCTGGTGGGCACCGAACGCCTCGATCCGGGCGTCCTCGAAGAACCGCAGGTACTGCACGTTGTTGACGTGCCCGTACGCGTCCATGTCGGACCAGCGCATCGGGTAGTCGCAGCGGTAGTGAGCCATGCCGCCCATCATCTACCCCGGTCGTCGCGGCTCTGGCGGCTGTCCGCGCGGCGGTACGGTGCGGCCGTGAGCGCCGACGACCGGAACGCGAGCAGGGACGCCGGCACGCCAGGGCTCGACCTCGACGCCCTGACCGCGTGGCTGGACGCTCACCACCCGGGGCTGCGCCAGGGCCCGCTGCGCGCGTCCCTGCTGGCCGGGGGCCGGTCGAACCTCACCTACGCGCTCGACGACGACGAGCACCGGTGGGTGCTGCGTCGTCCTCCGCTCGGGCACGTGCTCGCCACCGCCCACGACATGGTGCGCGAGCACCGGGTGATCAGGGCCCTCCACGCCCGGCAGACGCTGCCGTCCGGCGGGGTGCCCGTGCCGGCGCCGGTGCTGATCTGCGCCGAGGGCTCGCCGCTCGGCGTGCCGTTCTACGTCATGGACCGGGTTGAGGGACGGGTGTTGCGCAGCCGGGAGGACCTGCTCGCGGTGCCCGAGCCGGAGCGCCGCCCGCTCTCCGAACGGCTCGTCGACACCCTGGCCGCGCTGCACGCAGTCGACCCGGCGGAGGCCGGCCTCGCCGACTTCGGGCGTCCACAGGGCTTCGGGGAGCGACAGGTCGCGCGCTGGTCGCGCCAGCTCGCGGCGAGCCGGAGCCGCGAGGTGCCGGGGATCGACCGGCTGGCCGAGGGGCTGGCGGCCGCGGTGCCGACGCCTCCACGGGCCACCGTGGTGCACGGCGACTTCCGGCTCGACAACCTGCTGGTGCTCACCGACGACTGGAGCGTCGCGGCGGTCCTCGACTGGGAGATGGCCACGCTCGGCGACCCGCTCACCGATCTCGGTCTGCTGCTCGTCTACTGGGGCGGCTCGGGTAGGCATCCCGGTAGCGAGGCCGACGCCGCCCTGTCCGCGGTCGCCGACACCCCGTCGTCCGTCCCGGGGTTCGCACCCGCTGCCCACCTGGTCGAGCGCTACGCGGCGACAACCGGCCTCGACGTCAGCGGGCTGCCCTGGTACGTCGCGTTCGGCTACTTCAAGCTCGCCGTGATCCTCGAAGGCATCCACTACCGCTTCAGCCACGGGCAGACCGTAGGGTCAGGGTTCGAACGGATCGGGGCGGTGGTTCCGGGGCTCGTGGCTGCCGGGCACGAGGCGCTGGCCGGCTGACACGGGGCTGGAGGACGGCGTGGACTTCTCCTACGACGACCGCACGCGCGAGCTCGTGGAGCGGTTGACGACCTTTCTGACCGAGCACGTCTACCCGGCCGAGCCGGTGCTCGACGAGCAGGTGGCCGAGGCGCGAGGCACCGACCGGCAGTGGTCACGACCACCCGTCGTCGAGCAGCTGAAGTCGGTGGCACGGGAGCAGGGGCTCTGGAACCTCTTCCTTCCCGGAGAGCGCGGCGCCGGGCTCACGCAGACGCAGTACGCGCCGCTCGCGGAGCTCACCGGCCGCTCCCCCTGGCTCGCCCCGGAGGCCCTGAACTGCTCGGCCCCGGACACCGGCAACATGGAGGTTCTCGCGGAGTTCGGCACCCCCGACCAGCAGCAGCGGTGGCTGGAACCGCTGCTGGACGGGCAGATCCGCTCGGCGTTCTGCATGACCGAGCCGGACGTGGCGTCGTCCGACGCCACGAACATCCGCACGTCGATCCGGCGTGAGGGAGACGAGTACGTCATCGACGGGCGCAAGTGGTGGAGCACCGGCGCGATGGACCCCCGCGCCGAGATCTTCGTCGTGATGGGGCAGTCGGCTGCCCCGGACGCCGACGTGCCGCGCCACCGCCGTCAGTCGATGGTGCTCGTGCCCCGTGACACCCCCGGCGTGCGCGTCGTGCGACCGCTGACGACCTTCGGGTACGACGACGCGCCGCACGGCGGCCACGCTGAGGTCGACTTCCGCGACGTGCGGGTCCCGGCGTCCCACGTGCTCGTCGGGGAGGGCGAGGGCTTCGCGATCGCGCAGGCGCGTCTCGGGCCTGGCCGCATCCACCACTGCATGCGCCTGATCGGCATGGCCGAACGCGCGCTCGAGCTGATGTGCCGTCGCGCCAACGAACGCGTCGCGTTCGGCAGGCCGCTCGCCCGGCAGGGCGTGGTGCGCGAGCAGGTCGCGAACGCCCGAGTGGCGATCGAGCAGGCGCGGCTGCTCGTGCTGAAGACGGCCTGGCTCATGGACACCGTGGGCAACCGCGCGGCGCACGCCGAGATCCAGGCCATCAAGATCGCCGTGCCGTCGATGGCGCAGCAGGTGATCGACGACGCCATCCAGGTGCACGGGGGCGCGGGCGTCAGCCAGGACACGCCGCTGGCGCAGCTGTGGGCCGCCGCCCGCACCCTGCGCCTGGCCGACGGCCCCGACGAGGTGCACCGCATGTCGCTGGGGCGACGCGAGCTGTCCCGGTACGCCTGAGCCCGCCTGGCCGGGCACGAGTGCCGCGTTCAACACCGGTGAAACGGTCAGTACGTCGCCCGGCCGGTCGTGGCCGCCGGTCCGCTCAGAGGCCGAGGTCGCGGCCGATGAGCTCCTTCATGATCTCGTTGGAACCCGCCCAGATCTTCGTCACGCGGGCGTCACGCCAGGCGCGCGCGACGCGGTACTCGTTCATGTAACCGTAGCCACCGTGCAGCTGCACGCACTCGTCGATCACGTCGTTCTGAACCTGGGCGCTCCACCACTTGGCCTTCGCCGCGTCAGCGGTGGACAGCTCGCCGCGAGCGTGCGCAACGAGGCACTGGTCGACGAACGCCTGCGTGACGTCCATGACCGTCACGAGCTCGGCCATCTTGAACTTGTTGTGCTGGAAGGAACCCACCGGCTGCCCGAACGCCTGCCGCTCCTTGACGTACGTGAGCGTGTCGTCGAGCACCTGCCGCGCGTGCGCCGTGTTGCTGGCGGCCGCGCCCACGCGTTCACCGACCAGCCGCTCCATCATGTGCACGAAGCCGCGGCCCTCCTCACCGATGCGGTTGGCGTCGGGCACCCGGACGTCCGCGAAGAAGAGCTCCGCCGTGTCGGACTCCGTCTGCCCGACCTTGTCGAGCTTGCGCCCGCGCGTGAACCCCTCCATGCCGGTCTCGACGGCGAACAGCGTGATGCCGCGGGTGCCCTTGGTCGGATCCGTGCGAGCGGCCACGACCACGAGGTCGGCGCTGTAGCCGTTGGTGATGAAGGTCTTGGATCCGCTCAGTACCCAGGCGTCGCCGTCGCGTACCGCAGTGGTGCGCAGCGCGGCGAGGTCGGACCCGCCGCCCGGCTCGGTCATCGCGATGGCGGTGACGAGCTCGCCCGTGCAGAACC
The DNA here is from genome assembly GCA_035707965.1 of Actinomycetales bacterium. Classification (GTDB taxonomy): domain Bacteria; phylum Actinomycetota; class Actinomycetes; order Actinomycetales; family Angustibacteraceae; genus DASSTJ01. Next base: position 14,012 of record DASSTJ010000133.1, on the reverse strand, counting down.
GGGGCAGCCACCGCTGCTTCTGCTCCTGGGTGCACAGGTCGACCAGGTACGGGGCGACCACGCCGCTGTGGATGCCGTAGCAGGAGGCCACGGACGCCGAGACCTTCGCGAACTCCTCCGAGACGACGACGCCGAACAGCGGGTCCTCGCTGCCGGCGCCACCCCACTCGTCCGGCACGTGCAGGCCGAGCAGCCCCTGCTTGCCAGCCTCCAGCCAGAAGTCACGCGGCAACCCACGTGCCTCGACGAAGTCGTCCAGGCGCGGGACGACGTTGCGCTGCAGGAACGCGTGAGCCGTGGCCCGGAGCGCCTCGTGCTCGGGCCCGAAGATCGTGCGCCGCACCGCGCCTCCCGACTGGCTCAGCAGACCGTCGTCCGGACGGCCCGTCTGGCCGCTCACGTTACCCGCGGCGGCGATGCGGCGGCTGCGGTGAGCGCCGGGTGCCGATGGCCGACCGACGACCCGCTCCGGGTGGCGCACCTCACGGGGCCTGCGTCCGGCGTCCGGCTGGTGCGCCGATCCCCGGTCGTTAGAGTCCTCCTCGGTGCCCAGGCGTGACGGAGGACAGGTGGACGAGAACGGATCCGACCCGCAGCAGCTGCTCGACGGCCTGCTGCGCGTGCTCGACCTGACACCGCAGGGCACCGACGACCGGGGTCAGGACGTGTTCACCGGGCCGAGCCAGCCACAGCCCCACGGCCGCGTGTTCGGCGGGCAGGTGCTGGGCCAGACCGTCATGGCCGCGGGGCGGACCGTCGAGGAAGGCCGCCCGGTCCACTCGATGCACGGCTACTTCCTGCGTCCCGGCGACCCCGACCAGGACATCACGTTCACCGTCGAGCGCATGCGCGACGGTCGGTCGTTCAGCGCTCGTCGGGTGCACGCCATCCAGTCCGGCAAGCCGATCCTGTCGATGATCGCGTCGTTCCAGCACGACGACCCCGGTCTCGACCACCAGGACCCGATGCCCGACGTCCCGGACCCGGAGTCGCTGCCGACGACGGGCGAGCTGCTGGGCCACATCGACCATCCCGTCGCCCGGTACTGGGCGTACAGCCGGCCGATCGACGTGCGGCACGTCCAGACCCCGCTCTACCTCCGCGCCGGCGAGGAGCGCGTGGCCCGTCAGGCCGTCTGGATGAAGGCCGTCGCCCCGATGCCGGACGACCCGCTGCTGCACCGAGCCGTGCTCGGCTACGCCAGCGACTTCACGCTGCTGGAGTCGGTGCTGCGGCGGCACGGCCTGACCTGGGCCATGCCGGGCCTCAAGGCTGCCAGCCTCGACCACGCGATGTGGTGGCACCGCCCGGCCCGCGCCGACGAGTGGTTGCTGTACGTGCAGGGCAGCCCGTCCGCTTCGGGTGCACGCGGCCTCGGCGTCGGACGCATGTTCGCGCAGGACGGCAGGTTGGTGGCCACCGTCGCCCAGGAGGGCATGCTGCGCGTGCCCTCTCTCAGCTGACCGGCCCTCACCCACTTCTGATGGCTTCCGTACCTTTCCGGGTGGCCTGAGCGGTAGCAAAGGCGTCAGAAGCCGAGGTCGGAATGACGTGGCGGCGCCGGTCGTTGACTGGTTGAACGTTGAAGCGTTGGACGGCGGAGAGGACTGCCTGCGGTGAAGGTCGAGATCTGGTCGGACGTCGTGTGCCCGTGGTGCTACATCGGCAAGCGCCGGTTCGAGGCAGCGCTGGAGCGCTTCGCGCACTCGGACGACGTCGAGGTGGTCTGGCACAGCTTCGAGCTCGATCCCACGACGGAACGCACCGGCACTCCTGGCGGCTCGACGGAGCGGCTCGCCGAGAAGTACGGCATCAGCCTCGACGAGGTGCGGAAGATGCAGCAGCGGGTCACGGACGCGGCGGCCGGGGAGGGACTGGACTTCCAGCTGGACCGCGCGGTGCCGGCGAACACGGTGGACGCGCACCGCGTCATCCACCTCGCGGCGCGGCACGGCCTGCAGGGCGCCATGAAGGAGCGACTGCTCCGAGCGCACTTCACCGAGGGTGAGTCCGTCGGTGAGGCGGACACGCTCGTCCGGCTCGCGGTCGAGGTCGGCCTGGACGGCGACGATGTGCGGTCGGTCCTGGCGGGCGACGAGCTCGTGGACGACGTCCGCCGCGACGAGGCGGAGGCGCGGGCTCTGGGCATCACGGGCGTGCCGTTCTTCGTGATCGACCGCACGTACGGCGTGTCCGGCGCGCAGCCGAGCGAGCTGCTGCTCGAGGCGCTGCAGACCGCGTGGAGCGAGAGCCACCCGCTGGCCATGGTGCAGGCCGGGACAGCCGGCGACGCGGACGCGTGCGGCCCCGACGGCTGCGCCATCTGACGCTCCGGCACCCGGACGCGCGTGCAGCCATGGGTGCAGGGGTGGGTGCGGTCCGCGTGGCGGTGATCGCAGCCGCCTGGACCGCACCCGTCCCTGCACTCACCGGCCGACTGGGCCGGCGCGCAGGTCAGTCGCGGGTGAGCTTGCGGTAGGTCACCCGGTGCGGACGGGCGGCGTCGGGCCCGAGGCGCTCGACCTTGTTGGCCTCGTACGACTCGAAGTTGCCCTCGAACCAGTACCAGCTGCCCGGGTTCTCCTCCGTGCCCTCGTAGGCGAGGATGTGAGTCGCCACGCGGTCGAGGAACCAGCGGTCGTGGCTCGTGACGACCACGCAGCCAGGGAACTCGAGCAGCGCGTTCTCGAGCGAGCCGAGCGTCTCGACGTCCAGGTCGTTCGTCGGCTCGTCGAGCAGCAGCAGGTTGCCGCCCTGCTTGAGCGTGAGCGCCAGGTTGAGCCGGTTGCGCTCACCGCCCGACAGGACGCCAGCCGCCTTCTGCTGGTCGGGGCCCTTGAAGCCGAACGTCGAGACGTAGGCACGGGACGGGATCTCGACGTTGCCCACCTTGATGTAGTCCAGCCCGTCGGACACGACCTCCCACACGTTCTTGGTCGGGTCGATCCCGCCGCGGCTCTGGTCGACGTACGAGATCGTGACAGTCTCGCCGACCTTGAGCGTGCCGCCGTCCACCTCCTCGTCGCCGACGATCATCTTGAAGAGGGTCGTCTTGCCGACGCCGTTCGGGCCGATCACACCGACGATGCCGTTGCGCGGGAGGTTGAACGACAGCCCGTCGATGAGGATGCGGTCGCCGAAGCCCTTGCGCAGCTCGGTGGCCTCGATGACCACGTTGCCCAGTCGCGGGCCCGGCGGGATCTGGATCTCCTCGAAGTCGAGCTTGCGCGTGCGCTCCGCCTCAGCCGCCATCTCCTCGTACCGGTTCAGTCGCGCCTTGGACTTCGTCTGGCGACCCTTGGCGTTGGACCGAACCCACTCCAGCTCGTCCTTGAGCCGCTTGGCCAGCTTGGCGTCCTTCTTGCCCTGGACCTGCAGACGTTCCTGCTTCTTCTCGAGGTAGGTCGAGTAGTTGCCCTGGTACGGGTAGAGACGACCGCGGTCGACCTCCGCGATCCACTCGGCCACGTTGTCGAGGAAGTACCGGTCGTGGGTGACGGCGAGCACGGCGCCCGGGTACGCGGCGAGGTGCTGCTCCAGCCACTGGACGCTCTCGGCGTCCAGGTGGTTGGTGGGCTCGTCGAGGAGCAGGAGGTCAGGCTTCTGCAGCAGCAGCTTGCACAGCGCCACGCGGCGGCGCTCACCACCGGAGAGCACCGTGACGTCGGCGTCGGGCGGTGGGCAGCGGAGGGCGTCCATCGCCTGCTCGAGCTGGCTGTCGAGGTCCCAGGCGTCGGCGGCGTCGATCTTCTCCTGGAGCTTGCCCATCTCCTCCATGAGCTCGTCGGAGTAGTTCTCGGCCATCTCCGCCGCGATCTCGTTGTACCGGTCGAGCGTCTCCTTGATCTCACCGGCACCCTCCTGCACGTTGCCGAGGACGGTCTTCTCCTCATTGAGAGGAGGCTCCTGCAGCAGGATGCCGACCGTGTAGCCGGGGCTGAGCCGCGCCTCGCCGTTCGACGGCTGGTCCAGCCCGGCCATGATCTTGAGGATCGTCGACTTGCCGGCACCGTTGGGGCCGACCACGCCGATCTTCGCGCCCGGGTAGAACGACATCGTGACGTCGTCGAGGATGACCTTGTCGCCGTGGGCCTTGCGCGCCTTGGTCATGGTGTAGATGAACTCAGCCATGCCCCCCAGGCTATCCGTCGCCCGGTGGCCCTCCCGACACCACGTCAGGCGGCCTCGACGCCGGACGCGCCGCCCGACGTGTCGAGGCCCTCGCCCGCGCGAGCCTGGTCGTCGAAGGGACGCGGCGCCCGAGCCGGCCGCTCGAAGACCGCGCGACCCCAGCGCAGGTTCGGCCCGATCTGCGCCGCCACGAGGTCCACGTCCCGCCCTTGCCGGCCGTCTCCGGCCTGCCACTCGCGCACGGTGAGGTCGCCCACCAGCACCACCGGAGTGCCCTTGCTGAGAGACGCGGCGGCGTTGACCGCCAGGTACCCGAAGCACGTGACGTTGAAGAAGCTCGTGGGACCGTCGCCATAGCTGCCGTCCTGCTTCTTGTGGCGGGGCGTGTGCGCCAGACGGAACGTGGTGCGCGGCGTGCCGCTCGGCCCGACGACGTGCATGGGCTGGGTGGCGACGTTGCCCCAGACGGTCAGGGTCATCCTGCTCACGGGTGCTCCCTCCAGAGGTTGCCCGGCGTCCGCCGGTACGACGACGCTGCCGCCGGGAGCGGTGGACGACCAGGCCAGGCAGCCCACCTGTGGACCGTGGGACGTCCGGCGCGCCCCTGTGGACGACGGCGGCGGCAGCCGCTCAGCGGGTCGAGCGACCCGACGTGACGACGTCGAGCGCCTCACGCGCTGACCGGTGGTCGGCCAGCACCGCGCTGACCGGACCCCTCACGCGGTCGCGGGCGACGGCCGACACCGCGCCGAGCAGCTGGCGTCGCGCAGCCTCCGCCCGGTGGCGCGCTGTTGTGCCGGCGACGCGACGCACCACCCCGGCCAGCAGCAGCCCGAGAACGAGCCCACCCAGGAGCAGCAGCGTGGGCACCGGCACCCAGCCCGCGTACGGCGTCACCGGCTGGGGAAGCCGCAGGGCACCGAGCACAGCGAGCACGATCAGCCACGCGCCGCCGAGGATCGCGGCCGCAGCCAGCACCCACTGAGCCGCGGCGACCACCCGCCACCACGCGGGGCTGGTGACGTCGAGGTCGGCTCCGAGGACCGCCTGGTCCAGCGCGTCTGCCAGGTCCGGCCCCGACGGGTCGGCGGCCGCGCGCACGGCGTCGGCCCACCGCGTCGGCAGGCCGGCGCTCGCGGCGTCCGCGACCTGCCGCGTCGCGAGCTCGACCCGCGCTCGCGCCGCGGGAGTGGGGGCAGGCAACGACGAGCGCGCCGTGCGCACCGCGTCGTCCGAGGAGCCCATGGTGCGCAGCCGGAAGCGCTTCAGCGGGTCGGGGCGAAGCCCGGCGACCCATCGGGTGAAGGGCCACCCGCCGGCGGCGACCGCCCCGCGCACGTAGTGCGACCGCACCGCCTGCACCACCGCCGGCACGCCGGCGGCACCGGCGAGGGCGTCCACGAGCACCGACTCGTCGACGGCCGCCGAGGAGGTCGCCTCGGCGTCCGCCACCCCGGCCCTCAGCCTGACCGACACTGACCGCAGGTCGGCCGCGAGCCGCTCGCTCCACGCGTTGCGCTGGCGGACGGCCGCGACGACCCGCGCCCGCAGCTGCTCCACGCCGGTGCCCGCGGTCGCGGACGTGGCGATCACCGGCACGTCACGCAGCCCGTCCGCGGCCACCAGCCGCTGGAGGTCGCGCTCGCACGCCGCGAGCTCTACTGGCGTGAGCCGGTCCGCCTGGTTGAGCACCACCACGGTCACGGCGTCGTGGCCGGCGAGCCTCGCGAGGTACTGGCGGTGCAGCGCGGCGTCGGCGTACTTCTGGGGATCGGTCACCCACACGAAGACGTCGACCAGCTCCAGGAGCCGGTCCACCTCGCGCCGGTGGGTCACCTCGGTGGAGTCGTAGTCGGGCAGGTCGAGCAGCACGAGGCCACGCAGCTCGTCGGCCCGCCCGTCGTCCAGCGCGCTCTCGTGGCTCGCGCGGTGGCGGCGGGGAACAGCCAGCCAGTCGAGCAGCGCCTCCGCGCCGTCGCTCCCCCACACGCAGGCGCTGACGGTCGACGTCGTCGGGCGCCGCGCCCCGACCGTCGCCAGGTCGAGGCCGGCGAGCGCGTTGAACAAGCTGGACTTGCCGCTGCCGGTTGCGCCGGCGAGCGCGACGACCGTGTGGTCGGCCGACAGACGCGTGCGCTCGTCCACCTTGGCCAGCAACGCGCGGGCCCGGCGCACGGCGTCGTCGTCCAGCCGGTGCCCCCCGGCTGCGAGCGCCTCCTGCAGGGCGGTCGCCTGGGCCACCAGGTCGATCCCCTTCTCGCGTCTGCTCATCGGGCGTTCTCCAGCGCCCGGACGGCGTCGCGCACCGCGGCGGCGCGCGACCCGGTGGGACGTCGGTCCACCTCGTCACCGGCGAGCGCGTCCAGCACGACGTCGAAGCGTTCGCGGTCGCCGGCCAGCACGTCGCCGGCGCGTCGGATCAGGTCCCTGCGCGCCTTGGTGGCGAGACTGCGCACGGCCTGGTCGCCGAACACGGCCTCCAGCACTCGCTGTGCGACGACGACGGTCCCCCCAGCGATGCCCGCCTCTGCTCCGGTCAGGCCGCCGGTCTGGCTGAACACGACGAGCATCAGCAGGACGCCGAGACCGTTCACGCCGTAGGACAGCACCTTCGCCGTCGTCCGCCGGTCGCCGCCCTCGCTGCGCACCAGCTCCAGGACGTATCCCTGCCAGTCCCGCACCGTCCTGGCGACGCGGTCCTCGACGCCAGCCGCCGGCGCGGCGAGCGCCGGGTGCGCCGCCGCGAGCGCCAGCCCACCCTCGACCGACCGCCAACGACGGGCCGCGTCGTCGGACGCCGCGCGGGCCTGCGCGGTGAGGAGCGCCTCGGCGCCGCTCTGCAGCGCCTCCCCCAGCTCGGCCTCGGGTGCGGGTCGGCCACGCAGCGCCGCCACGACGCGGTCCCGCAGCCGGCCCACGTGCTGCTCGAGGGTGCGCAGCAGCTCACCGGTGCCGACGAGCTCCTGCCACCGGGCCAGGACCTCACCTCGCAGGAGGGTGCCATCGGTGAGACCGTCGTCGACCCGGCGCACCGCATCCGCGTAGGCGGTCTCGACGGCCAGTCGCAACCCCGCCAGCGCGTCGTCCTGCGCCTCCGCCGCCTCGACGAGAGCGACGGTGCGGGGCCGCAGGCTGGCGAGCGCGCCGTTCAGCGTGCGCCGCACGACGACCTGACGCGCGGCGGCGTCCCGGGCTAGCGCCACGAGCCACGACCGGACGGGCCGGACGACCTCCGGGGCGAGCAGGCCCTCGCCGTCCGGGGCCGTCTCCGGGATGACGAACAGGGGGGATGACCGCAGCCCACGGTCGCGCAGCATCGACGCCAGGTGCGTCCGCACCTCGTCGAGAGCCTCGGGCGGCACCCGGTCGAGCACGACCGCGACGGACGCCCCTCGCGCGGCCGCCCCCGCCAGCAGGTCCCACGGCACCGCGTCGGCGTAGCGGGCTGCGGTCGTGACGAACAGCCACAGGTCGGCAGCGGCGAGCAGCTGTTGGGCCAGCGCACGGTTGGCGCTGACGACGGAGTCGATGTCCGGCGCGTCGAGCAGCGCGAGGCCCGGCGGCAGCGCGTCAGAGCTCACGAGGCGCATGCTGCTGATGCGCCCGTCCGCGGTCTCCCCCGGCTTGGTCAGCGAGACCTCCGACGCGGTGCCGGACGTCGTTCCGCCGGCTGGGTGCACCGAGCGCCCGGAGCCGCCGGCCGACGGCGTACCGCCGGCAGGCGCCTCACCGTGCAGACGTGCCAGGCCGGGCAGGATGCGTTGGTCGGTGAACCAGCGCGCGTCGTCCTCGTGGTGCACGAGGACGGGTGACCGGGTCGTGGGCCTCAGCACTCCGCTGCGGCTGACGACGTGACCGAGCAGCGAGTTGACCAGGGTGGACTTGCCCGCTCCGGTGGAACCGCCGACGACGGCGAGGAGCGGCGCGTCCAGCGAGCGCAGCCGAGGCAGCACGTAGTCGTCGAGCTGGTCGATCAGGGACTGCCGGTCTCGCCTTGCCTCCTCGACGCCGTCCAGCTGGAGCGGCAGCGTCAGCGCGCTGAGGGCGGAGCGCAGGGACAGCACCGCCGGCAGCAGCGGGTCACCGCTACCGTCCGCTGCCGACCACGACGCTGTGCTCACAACACGCCAGCATCGTGGAGGCGCACCGCGCCCGCCAACTCGGCGCGCCCGCGACCCGGCGTTCGGCGCCGTGAGCCGTGCCCGGCCCGCGCCCGGACCCTAGACTCGTCCCCGCCAGCGCCCGTAGCTCAGTGGATAGAGCAGCGGCCTTCTAATCCGCCGGTCGGAGGTTCGAATCCTCCCGGGCGCGCTCAGCGGACTCACGCGGTGAGACGAACGGTCCGGGGCGAGCCGGCACCGCCCCGCGACTCAGACGGGGGGCGCTCCGTACGGACGGTCTCGATGGGCGTGGGCGTCCTCGGGGTGCTCGCTGTGGGTGAGGTCGATGTGCCGCAGCTCCTCGTCGGGCGTGCGCTCCTCGGCGTCCCGAGCCGCGAGCTCGTCGGAATCGGCCCGGTGGCTGCCTCGGACGACGTCGTCCCGGCCGTCGGCCGACGCCTCTCCCGCGCCGTCCTGCGCCACGTCGGGGTCCAGCTCGTCCGCCTGACGCAGCTGGTCGTCCAGCTCGCCCCGCGAGGTGCGCGCGTGCTCAGCGCGTTCCCGCGCGTCGGCCTCGAGCTGCGAGGCGCGCGCCGCCTGGGCGTCCGCCTCGGCCTGGGCCGCACGGGCCTTGGCCTGCGCCTCGGCGGCCTCGGCCTCCCGGCGCTGCACGGTCACGTCCTGCGAGCGCGCGCGTTCCCGCAGGTCGGCCGCTTCCTGCCGGCGTGCGTTCGTACGCCGGCTGCGCCCGGTCATGACGGCAGCCGCCACCAGCACGATGACAACCACCACGACGACGGCGACCACGATCCAGGCTGCGGTGCTCATACCCGGCTCCTCTTCCGCTCGGTCCCGTGGACGACCACGAGGCTCACCACGAGACAACTGCCCTCGCGGTGCTCCCGCAACTCCACAGTGCGTCGGCCGACGACCTGTCGCCGTCGCGGCAGCGCGTTCAGCGCTGGGCCACGAAGCCGTACCGGTGCACCGCGAGCTGTCGCAAGAGCGTCCGCTCCGCGTCGACGGCGTCGGTCGGGCCGGCGCCCCGAGCGACCCGGGCCCGCAGGAACGCGAGGTCGGTCCCGGTGGCCTGGAACATCCGCATGGAGCGCCGTCCCGACCTGCCGCCGGCAGTGCCCGCCCAGGTCAGCGCCCGACGCCGCTCGGACGACGACGCGAGCATGGTCAGCTCGGCCGGAGTGAGCCAGCCCGTCGAGACGTACACGGCCAGCTGCCGGGCGATGAGCCGGCCCTCGCGGTGGCGAGCCCAGAGCGCGAAGACGACGGCCAGCACGAAGATCGGCATCTGGACGACGACGTAGGCGCCGACGAAGCCGCGCAGCCCGGCCACCGCGCCGAGGTTCCACAGCGCGTGGAGCGCGACGGCACAGAGCCAGCCGGCGACCGGCGCCGTCCACCGCAGCCAGCGGCGCGAGGTCGTCACCGCCACGCCGAGCCCGATGCCGGTCGCCATGGTGAACAGCGGGTGCGCGAAGGGGCCGAACACGCACCTGAGGACGAACGTCACGGCCAGCCCGGACGTGCCGGAGTCGTGCAGCGCGCGCCCGAGGTACAGCACGTTCTCGGTGAACGCGAACCCGGCACCGGCGAGTCCCGCGTACACGACGCCGTCCACCACGCCGTCGAACTCGTGCCGCCGCCACAGCAGCACCAGCAGCACCACCGACCCCTTGCACGTCTCCTCCACCCACGGCGCCACGAGCACCGCCGCAGAGCTCAGCTCGCCGCCCGCCTGGCGCAGCAGCTCGAGGGAGTAGGAGTTGACGACGAGGGCGACGAAGGTCGAGACGACGGCGCCCCAGGCGAACGCGAAGACGACGAGGACCGGCGGCTCGGACTCGAACCGGTCGAGCCACAGCAGGCTCGGCACGACCACGAGGACCGGCACGAGGGCGAAGACCACGCCGGCGGCGAGCCCCGTGGCGCCCGTGTCGTGGCCGACGAGAAGCAGGACCAGCAGCGCGCACGCGAGGAACACCAGCACGGCCAGGGCGACCAGCAGCGCCCGGAGCACGACGGTGCGCACCGGGCGGCGGGCCGTCACCTTCGTGCTCACCCGTCCTGCCGCGGCCGGCACGGTCCCCCAGGACGACGCGCCAGGCTTCACCCGGCAAGGCTAACGATCAGCCGGGCCCGCCGCGGTTAACCTCGGTCGATGGGGCGACACGGCAGAGCACCGCAGCGGCGGACGCTGCCGTGGGAGCTCGTGGGCTGGTGCGCCTTCGCCGGCGTGGTGGCAGCCGTCGCTCTGCTGCTCATGGGCGAGCCCTGGCTGACGGCGGTCCTCGTGCTCTGCGCCGGTGCCGTCGCCGTCGTCGTCCTCGTCGTCCTCGCGCTCGCCGGCTCCGGGTCGGGCGCGTCGCCCGGTCAGCGGCGTGATCACCCCTAGTGTGTGGGGGTGGACCGTTCAGCTGACCGCATCGTCTGGATCGACTGCGAGATGACCGGCCTCGAGCTGGGGCACGACGCCCTGATCGAGGTCGCGGTGCTCGTCACCGACTCCGAGCTGACCGTTCTCGGAGACGGCGTGGACGTCGTCATCACCTGCCCGCCCGAGGCGCTCGCCTCCATGCCGGACGTCGTCCGCGAGATGCACACGACCAGCGGGCTGCTGGACGAGCTCGCGTCCGGCGTGTCGATGGACGAGGCGCAGAGCAAGGTCATGGCATACGTGCGGGAGCACGTGCCCGAGCCCAACAAGGCACCGCTCGCCGGCAACAGCGTGGGCACCGACCGTGGCTTCCTGGCCCGCGACATGCCCGAGCTCGACAGCTACCTCCACTACCGGATCATCGATGTGTCATCGGTGAAGGAGCTGGCGCGTCGCTGGTACCCACGCGCCTACTTCGCGGCGCCCAAGAAGCAGGGCGGCCACCGCGCTCTCGCCGACATCCGCGAGAGCATCGAGGAGCTGCGGTACTACCGCGAGGCGGTGTTCGTGCCCGCTCCGGGCCCCGACTCGGCGACGGCCCGGGCGATCGCCGCACGGCTGCAGCACGACGCGGCGGCGACCGTGGCCGCCGGACCCGAGACCCCTGCACCGGAGTGAGCGGTAGGAGGTCCGGGGCACCCCCGGCGACCAGGTACGATCGTGGTCGCGCCGACGCCCGGGTGACGAGCCGGGGCCAGCGGCGCATGGTGGGTGTAGCTCAGCTGGTAGAGCACTCGGTTGTGGTCCGAGATGTCGCGGGTTCGAGTCCCGTCACTCACCCCAGAGCAGCTCGCGGCAGCCTGCGGTGAACCCGCTGCGTGGCCGCGAGCAGGCCGCTCGGCTGCTCGTCCGGATGAGCCAGTCCGCCCGGCAGCGGCGTCCCCACCCGGTGCGTGAGGTCGCGCTCATCCTCGCTCTCTTCCTGGCCTACAAGGCCGGCCGGCTCGCCGTGGTCGGCGACATCCGCCAGGCGAGCGGCAACGCGCGGGACGTCTGGCACCTCGAACGGGTGCTGCAGCTGCCGAGCGAGCAGTCCGTCCAGAGCTGGCTCCTGCAGTCGCACGAGCTCACGCGTCTGGCGAACGAGTTCTACGCCTGGGTGCACTTCCCCGCCACCATCGCGTTCCTCACCTGGATGTGGGTCTGGCGTCCGGCCTCCTACCTGGGCGCCCGCCGTTCGCTCGCCGTGGTGACCGCGCTCGCTCTCGTCATCCACATCACGTACCCGCTCGCGCCCCCGCGCCTGGTCCCGTCGCTGGGCATGGTGGACACGGCCGCGCTCATCGGGCCCGCGGTCTACGGCGACCCACGCACCGACACGCTCACCAACCAGTTCGCGGCGATGCCGTCCCTGCACATCGGCTGGGCCGTCATCGTGGCCATCGCACTGATCCGCGCGACCCGTACCCGCTGGCGCTGGCTCTGGGTGCTCCACCCTGCGGTGACCACGATGGTCGTCGTCGCCACGGCCAACCACTACTGGGCCGACGGCCTTGCGGCGGGGCTGCTCGTCGCGGCGACGTTCGCGTTCGTCATGGTGCCCACCGACCGGGCCGCCCACCTCGCCCGGTCTGCGGTGGACCGCGTGCCGGTGGCGCTGTCGCCGGCACCGCCGTCGCTCCTCCCCCTCGCGGGACGGCCGGCAGGCCCGCGACGCCCGCCAGACGAGCCCGCCGACGACGACACCCCGTCCAGCCACGGGCAGCCGGTCCCGGTCGGGGACGAGGCATGACCGTGGACACCGGTGTGCAGGCGTCGGACGACGAGCCGTCCTGGGTGCAGGACGCGCCGCTGATGCAGGCCTGGTGTCGCTTCGTCGACGCCGGGCCCACGCCCTTCACGATCCCGGGGCACAAGCGTCGGGCGCACCTGCTCAGCCCGCTCCTCGGCCGGCTGCTCGAGTCGGACGTCCCCCTCTACGGCGGGGCCGACACGATGAAGCTCAGCGCGGGCGTGCTGGCGGAGGCCGAGCGCCGCGGCGCGCAGCTGTGGGACGTGCCATGGTGCCGGTACTCGACCGGTGGCTCGACCCACGCCAACCAGGTGATGTGCCTCGCGGTGGGCCGGCCAGGGGACACGGTGCTGGTGGCCCGCAACGCGCACCGCAGCGTGGTGTCGGGCCTCGTGCTGGCCGGGCTGCGGCCGGTGTGGCTGACGCCGGCGACCGACCCGCGGTTCGGCATCCCGACCGGCGTGACAGTGCAGGACGTCGAGACCGCCCTGCTCGAGCACCCGGAGGCCGTCGCCGTCTTCCTGGTCGAGCCGAGCTACCTGGGCACGCTGTCGGACATCGCCGGCATCGTCGCCGTGGCACACCGCCGGGACGTTCCGGTCGTCGTCGACCAGGCGTGGGCCGCGCACCTGGGGTTCACCGAGCCCTACCCGCCGCATGCCCTGCAGCTCGGCGCCGACGCGCTGGTGACGAGCGCGCACAAGGCGCTCCCGGCCTACAGCCAGGCGTCGATCGTGCTGGCTCGGCTGGACCGGCTCGACCCCGACCGCCTGGAACGGGCCTTCGAGGCCGAGCACACCACCAGCCCCTCGGCCACGGTGCTGGCGAGCACCGACGCCAGCCGGGCGCTCCTGGCCACCGATGCCGGACGTGCCCTCGTGCGCCGCACCGCCGACCTGGTCGCGGGCGCCCGGGAACGACTGCGGGCCAGCGGCCTCGTCGTCCCGGGTCCGGAGGACTTCGCGCCCGGGCGGTTCGACCCCGCCAAGCTCGTACTGGTGCTCGGGCCGACGGGACGCTCCGGCCTCGACGTCGAGCAGCATCTGCTGCACGCCGGCATCCCCGTCGAGATGGCGGATCGCGACACGCTGGTCGCCATGGTCAGCATGCTGGACGACGAGAGCACCGTGGGGCGGTTCGTGACCGAGGTGGTGGGCTCCCTGCGGGACGCCGGTCCGGCTCGTCCGGTCTCCGCTGTCCCGGTCGTCCTTCCGCCGCAGCGGTGCTCACCGCGGGAGGCCTTCTTCAGCGCTCACGAGTCGGTGCCTCGCGAGGCGGCACTGGGGCGGGTCAGCGCCGAGCTGGTCGCGCCGTACCCGCCGGGCGTGCCGGTCCTCGTGCCCGGCGAGGAGGTGACGACGCAGACGCTCGACGCGCTGGACCGGGCGCTCGCCGCGGGCAACCGGATCGCGTACGCGGCCGACAGCACGCTGCGTCAGCTGCAGGTGGTGCGGGAGTCGCCGACCGCGTGACCTTCACAGCGTTCCATCGTTGGACATATCAGGACGATCTCGGCAAGGTTCGCGGCGCGACGGCCACGATCGGCCCAACGCGACTGATCTTCACGCCTCACCCGCCGCTCTCGTCACTACGGAAC
>DASSTJ010000132.1:0-5758 GCA_035707965.1 Actinomycetales bacterium | reverse complement strand
GTGCGCGACGGTGTGCACCGCCACGATCTCGTCGATGCTCGCCGCGCCCGGGTGCTCGCGCCACGACTTCACGCTCGCGCAGGTGCCCGAGGAGAGGAACGCGTCGTGCGCGGGTGCGCCCTCGGCGTCGAACCAGACGTGGCCGACATGGCCCTCGCTGCTCCAGAAGTTGCGCATGAGCCGCTCGCACGCGAAGCCGGCGTCGCGTCCGGCGAGCACCGGCTGGGCCGCGGCGGCCAGCTGCGACTCGAAGCTGTGCCACCGGGCCTCGTTGGCGCTGAGCAGCAGGGCGGGGACGGCGACGAGCACCGGCCAGATGGTCCAGCCGGAGCGCAGCAGGTAGCGCTTGGCCAGCCACCAGGCCAGGCACGCGCCGGCGACGACGAGCCCTCCGGCGATGCGCACGGCTGATCATCGGCACGTCGGCGTCGCGGCCTGAGCGTGCCCAGCTCCTGGAGAACGCTGGCAGAGAACGGCTCGCGCGTGCCAGGGTCCTGAAGACGTGGGCCACCCTTCGCGCGGCGGCTGGCTCACGTGCGGGTGAAGGGCGGCAGCCGGTCGGCACCGGAACCTGGCACGGCAGGTCTCCGCGGCGGTGCCACCATGGGTCCCGGCGGGCAGGATCGTCAGGCGAGAGACAGAGGTGCACGTGAGGCGACCCAGGGACCACCGATCCCGGGTGCTCGTCGCACTCATGCTGACGATGGCGCTCGTCGCGATGGACACCACCATCGTGGCGACCGCCATCCCGCAGGTCGTCGGGGACCTCGGCGGGTTCAGCCTGGTGGGCTGGGTCTTCTCGGTCTACCTGCTGGCCCAGACGGTCACGATCCCCGTGTACGGCAAGCTCGCCGACCAGTTCGGCCGCAAACCCGTCCTCGTCGTGGGGATCACCGTCTTCCTGACCGGCTCGGCACTCTCCGCCGCGTCCTGGACGATGGTGTCGCTCATCGCGTTCCGTGCGCTGCAGGGTCTGGGCGCCGGCTCCATCGGCGCGACCGTCAACACCATCGCCGGTGACCTCTACGACGTCCGAGAACGAGGGCGGGTGCAGGGCTGGCTGTCGAGCGTGTGGGGGGTCTCGGCGGTCGTCGCACCCGCTCTCGGTGGCGTGTTCGCGCAGTACGCCAGCTGGCGTTGGATCTTCCTGGTCAACCTGCCGCTGGGTGCACTCGCGCTGACCCTCATCGCACGCGACCTGCACGAGCAGGTGGAGCATCGCCGCCACCGGATCGACTACGCCGGTTCGAGCCTCCTCCTGGGTGCGGCGGGACTCCTCATCCTCGGTCTCCTGCAGGGCGGGGTGGGCTGGCCGTGGTGGTCCTGGCCCAGCGTGCTGGTCTTCGTCGGTTCGCTGGCGTGCGCCGCGGCGGCCGTCGTCGTCGAGCACCGAGCCGCCGAGCCCGTCATGCCACCGTGGCTGTGGAGCCGCCGGCTCACGGCCGGGACCTACGCCGCGACGGCGACCGGCGGGCTCCTGGTGATCGGGCTGTCGACCTTCCTGCCCACCTGGGGCCAGTCGGTGCTCGGGCTGTCAGCCGTGGGGGCCGGGTTCGTGCTGGCCGTCATGTCGGTGACGTGGCCGATGGCGTCGGGACTGTCCAACGGGCTCTACCTGCGCATCGGCTTCCGGGACACGGCAGCGGTCGGCGCCCTCCTCACCGTGGCCGCGGGAGTGGTGTTCGTGCTCGTCCCCGCGGACGCGCACGTGTGGCAGCCGGTGCTCGGCAGCGCGCTCATGGGCGCGGGCCTCGGCCTCATCACGTCGCCCCTGATCGTCGGCCTGCAGTCGACCGTCGGGTGGGGCGAGCGGGGCGTCGTCACCGGCGGTGTGATGTTCTCGCGGTTCCTCGGCCAGAGCGTGGGCGCAGCCGTCTTCGGCGCCGTCACCAACGCGGTGCTCTCGCAGCGGCTCGAGCAGGCGCCCGCCCGGCTGCAGGGCCGGCTGCCGACCAGCGTCGACGGCATCAGCAGCACGCTCACGGGAGGCCACGAGTCCCCCGAGGTCGCGCACTACCTGACGTCCGCGCTCGACGCCTCCACCCACGCGGTGTTCGCCGGGCTGCTGGCCGCCGCAGTGCTCACGTTCGCGATCCTCATGGTGGTCCCGCGGCACTTCCCGATCGTCGAGCCGGTCAGGCGAGGGGCTCGAACGTCGCCGTGAAGTGGCGCAGCGCCGGCGGCTCGTCGACGATCCGGTACCCGCGCAGCTCGGGGGCCAGCGCGACGACCTGCTCGCAGACCTCGATGACGTAGTCCACGTGGCTCTGCGTGTAGGTGCGCCGGGGGATCGCCAGCCGCACGAGCTCGAGGGACGCCGGCACCTCGCTGCCGTCGGGCCGGCGGCCGAACATGACGCTGCCGATCTCGCAGGAGCGCACGCCACCGACCTCGTAGAGCGCGACGGCGAGCGACTGGCCGGGGAACTCCAGCGGGTCGATGTGCGGCAGCAGCGCCTTCGCGTCGAGGTAGACGGCGTGGCCGCCCGTCGGCGACAGGATGGGCATGCCGACCTTGCGCAGGGCGTCGCCGAGGTACGCGGTGCTGGTGATGCGGTAGCGCAGGTAGTCGTGGTCGACGACCTCCGTCAGGCCCTGCGCCAGGGCCTCGAGGTCACGCCCGGCAAGACCGCCGTACGTCGGGAAGCCCTCGGTGAGGATGAGCAGGTTGCGGCACTGCGTGGCGAGCTCGTCGTCGTTCATCGCCAGCCAGCCGCCGATGTTGCCCATCGGGTCCTTCTTGGCGCTCATCGTCATGCCGTCGGCGAGGGACGCCATGTCGCGGACGATGTCGGCGACGTCCCGGTCGCCTTGGCCCTCCTCACGCTCGTGGATGAACCAGGCGTTCTCGGCGAAGCGGCACGCATCCAGGAACAGCTTCTTGCCGTAGCGGTCGCACACCTCGCGGACGGCGCGCAGGTTGGCGAGCGAGACCGGCTGGCCTCCGCCGCTGTTGTTGGTGATCGTCATGAAGACGACCGGGACGTCGTCCGCCCGCTCGGCCAGCAGCGCCTCGAGCGCCGCGACGTCCATGTTGCCCTTGAACGGGT
Source organism: Actinomycetales bacterium (assembly GCA_035707965.1). GTDB lineage: Bacteria > Actinomycetota > Actinomycetes > Actinomycetales > Angustibacteraceae > DASSTJ01. Next base: position 2,709 of record DASSTJ010000132.1, on the reverse strand, counting down.
GCTGCGACTGGGGGTCGCGTCCCTCGGGGACGACGAGGTCGACGGCCTCGGCGCCGGTGAACTCGACGTTGGCCCGCGTGGTGTCGAAGTGCGTGTTGTTCGGCACGACCTTGCCGGCTCCGCCGAGCGCACCGAAGACGATCTTCTCGGCAGCGCGGCCCTGGTGCGTCGGGATCACGTGCTCGAAGGGGAACAGCGCCCGTACGGCGTCGCGGAAGCGGAAGTACGACGGCGAGCCGGCGTAGGACTCGTCGCCCCGCTGGATCGCCGCCCACTGGTCGCGGCTCATCGCGCCCGTGCCCGAGTCGGTGAGCAGGTCGATGAGGACGTCCTCGGCGTCGACCTGGAAGAGGTTGTACCCGGCCTTCCGCACGGCGGCCTCCCGCTCGGCGCGGGTGGTCATGCGGAGCGGCTCCACCGAGTGGATCCGGAACGGTTCGATGATGGTGCGGAAGGTCGGTTCGGTCATGCCTCGATGGTGCGCCGGCGAACGCCGCGCGAGAATGGCGCCCGCAACGCGTTCCACCGCCGAAGGCATGCGATCGTCACGTCTTCGGTGCTGCTCACGTCACGATCGCAAGGAGAGGCCGTGGACCAGGTCGACTGGCGCATCCTGGCGGAGCTGCAGGCCGACGGGCGGCTGTCCATCAACGCCTTGTCGCGCAAGGTGAACCTGTCGGCGCCGTCGGTCGCCGAGCGAGTGCGCAGGCTGCAGGACGACGGCGTGCTGACCGGGTACCACGCGGCCGTCGACCCGGTGAAGGCCGGCCGGGGGGTACGGGCGATCGTCCGCATGCACTGCTACGGGCCGACGTGCCTGCTGCGGGACCCGTCGGTGCGCCAGTGGCCCGAGGTGCTGCAGATGTACCGGGTGACGGGGGACGACTGCTCGGTGCTCGTCGTCGCGGTCCCCGACATGCCGGCGTTCGAGTCCCTGCTGGATCGGCTGGCCTCCTACGGGCAACCGACCAGCAGCCTGGTGCTGGACGACGTCGTGGCGTGGCGCGCGGTCGAGCGGCCGTGACGTCGGGACCACCACGCCTCGTGCAGGACCGCGATCGGCGTGACCGCAGCACACCGGGCTGACCGGCGGACGCTCACGGACCCTCGTGCTGGGCGCCTGGCCGGACCAGCCCCGACTCGTACGCGGCGACCACGGCCTGCACGCGGTCACGGACACCGAGCTTGGCCAGCACCCGTCCGACGTGGGTCTTCACGGTCGCTTCTCCCACGAACATGACCGCCGCGATCTCGGCGTTGCTCAGTCCCGCCGCGACGTGCGTCAGCACCTGCCGCTCACGGTCGGTCAGCTCACCGAGCCCCGGCACCGAGCTCGTGCGCGCACCCAGCGCGGCGAACTCGTCCAGCAGCCGGCGGGTGACGGACGGCGCGATGAGGGCGTCCCCCTGCGCCGCGACCCGGATCGCGGACAGCAGCTGGTCGGCGGGTGAGTCCTTGAGGAGGAAGCCGCTCGCACCTGCCTGCAGCGCGGCGAAGACGTAGTCGTCGAGGTCGAACAGCGTGAGGATGACCACCCGCGTGCTGGTCGTCTCGACGATGCGCCGCGTGGCCTCGATGCCGTCCATGACGGGCATCCGGATGTCGAGCAGCGCGACGTCGGGCTTCGCGCTCCGGACGATGCGCACGGCGTCCGCGCCGTTCCCCGCCTCCCCCACGACGGTCAGGTCGGCCTCGCTGTCGACGAGGCGACAGAAGCCGGCGCGGACCAGGGCCTGGTCGTCGGCGACGACCACGCGCAGGCTCATACCGCGGCCGTCCCCGACGGAACCGGCAGTCGCACCTGCACCCGGAAGCCCGCTTCGTGCGGTCCCGCGCACAGGGTGCCGCCGTAGAGCTGGACGCGCTCGCGCATCCCCAGCAGGCCGTGGCCGCCCGGCAGCGCAGCCCGAGAGCTGCCCGCTGCCGGGCCGTCGTCCAGGACGTCGATCGCGATCTCCTCCGGCCGGTGGTCGAGCGAGAGCCGGACGTGCGTCGGACCGACGTGCTTGACGACGTTCGTCAACGACTCCTGCAGGACGCGATAGGCGGCGAGCTCGAGCCCGGGCGGCAGGGCGCCCTCGCCGCTCCGGTGCACCTCGACGTCGACGCCTGCGGTCCGCGCCTCGGCGACGAGCTCCTCGAGGCGGTCGAGCCCCGGCTGTGGCGCCAGCGGCGCGTGGGCATCCTGGCGCAGCACGCCGAGCATGTGGCGCAGCTCGGTGAGCGCGTCGCGGCCGGCCGACTCGATGCTCTGCAGGACGGCGGCGGTGCCGGCTGCTGCACCGTCCGGGCTCTCCCCGAGCAGGCGGCGCTCGACGGACGCCTGCAGCACCATGAGCGAGACGTCGTGCGAGACCACGTCGTGGAGCTCTCGCGCGATCCGGGCGCGTTCGGAGGCGACCGCCTCCTGCTTCGCCTGCTCCGCCGACTGCTCGGCGCGCACCGCTCGCAGCGCAGACTCGTGCGCGCGGCGACGGTAGAGGGCGGTGAGCCGTCCCAGCGCGAAGACGCCGAGGATCGTCACCCGCGGAGGTACGGCCATGCCGACCGGCTGCCCGAACGCGACGTCGGCGACGCCTAACGTGACACCCACGCCGACCGTGGCAAGCGCAGCGGCGGCGGTGCGGCCTTCGGTCAGCGCTCCGGCAGTGAACACCGCGACGAGGATGGCGACGAAGGGTTCGAACGGCGGCTGCTGGTCGACGGCGT
>DASSTJ010000131.1:0-15521 GCA_035707965.1 Actinomycetales bacterium | reverse complement strand
ACGGCCGGCGACTTGCCGGTGCGGGCCACGAAGCCGGCGATGCCGGGGTTGGCCTGCGCGATCTTGGCCGCGTCCGCCTTGAGCTCGTCCAGCGTGGCCGGCGGCTTGTCGATGCCGGCCTTCTCGAGCAGGTCCTTGCGGTAGTAGAGGACCTCCTGCTCGGTGATGAGCGGGACGCCGACGACCTTGTCCTTGTACGTGGTCGACTTCACCGGTCCGGCCTGGAAGTCGCTCCAGTTCCAGTCGCTGTTCGACTTCACCCGGTCGGTCAGGTCAGCGAGGTAGCCGTTCTTCGCGAAGAGCTTCCCCTCCTGGAGCGGCCGGTACATCATCACGTCGATGTCGCTCGAGCCCGCGTTGAGCTTGACGTTGTACTGGTCGGAGAGCTGGTCCTCGCCGAGCTGCGTGACCTCGACCTTGAGGCCGGTCTGCTTCTCGAACTCCGGAAGGGCCTTCTTGATGTTCTCGGTCCACACGTGGTTCGCCAGCGTGACGCGCACGGTGTCGGACCCGCTCGAGCCGCTGTCCCCCGAGTCGCCGCAGGCCGAGAGCCCGAGGGCCGTGGTCGCGGCCACCATGACCGCGATGAGTGAGTGGCGTCTCACAGGTACTCCTTCTGTCGTGGCAGCCCCGGTGGAGGCCGTCGCCGTCACTAGTCGGACTAGTCTTCCGATCGTGCTCGACACATCGGATTTATGCAAGAGGAGCGGCGGCATGGATATGATTTATCTGTGACTGCGGTCCGAAAGACGGCACAGCCGAAGAACGGCGGCTCCGACGACGCGGGGCCGTCGTCGTCGCTGCGTGGGCTGCACGCGCGGGTTCTCGACCAGCTCGGCACGGCCATCTGCAGCGGCGAGCTGAGCAGCGGCGACCTGCTGTACATCGACGACCTCGCCGAGCGCTACTCGGTCTCCAAATCCGTGGTGCGAGAGGCACTTCGGGTGCTGTCCTCGATGGGGATGGTCGAGTCGCGCCGGCGCGTCGGCACGAAGATCCGGCCGCTGTCGCAGTGGAACGTCTACGACCCCCAGGTGATCCGCTGGCGACTGGCGTCGAAGCAGCGCAACGCCCAGCTGCGGTCCATGACCGAGCTCCGGACCGCGGTCGAGCCCCAGGCGGCCCGGCTGGCAGCTGAGCGCACGAGCGCGGACGCCGGGAGCGACCTCGTGAGCACCGCGGCCAGGATGTGGGCGGCCGGGCAGAGCGGGGACGAGGAGGAGTTCCTGCGGCTCGACATCGAGTTCCACCGGCAGGTGCTGGCCGGCTCGGGCAACGACATGTTCGTCAAGCTCCACGAGCTGGTCGCCGAGGTGCTGGCCGGCCGCACGCACTACGGGCTCATGCCTCGGTACCCGCACGAGGAGGCGCTGCGCCTGCACGCCGACGTCGCCCAAGCCATCCAGCGCCGCGACGGCGCACGCGCCCAGGAGGCCATGGTGCGCATCATGGAGCGAGCCCTCGAGGAGATGAGGTCCATGTGGGACGACACCGACGACGAGGCACGCTCCGCCCCGCGGTGACTCCCCGCCCGAACGGCTGGAGCCCGTTCGACGTCGTCCCGACCGCTCAGCTCATGCGGGGGGCCCCGCACCCGGCTGGGGTCCGGCTCGCTCGTGCCACCCATCGCGGGTAGTGCGGCGGCGCAGCAGCGCCAGAGCGCGGAACCGGTTGTACCTCTGGACCGCGATGAAGGGCAGGTTCACCACTACTCCGTAGGTCACGAGCAGCACGGAAGCGACCGGCGGGTTCCACAGGGCGAAGACGGGCCCGCAGGCGAGCGCCCACCAGTGGGCGAGCTCAGCACGACGGGTCTCACGGACGAAGAGCTCCAGCCCGTCGTCCGCTGTGGACGGGAGCTCGCGCTTGCTGATGCCGCCCGGAAAGACGTCCCCGGCCTCTGGGAGCCGGTCCTTCCAGAGGTGGATCCTGAGCCGGCGGCGATACCACACTCCGGTCACCTCGTGCGGCCTCGGCCGCAGCAGCCAACCGTCGCGCTGCAGGCGCCGTGCACCGAGGCGGTGAGCCAGGTAGCCGGTGCCCGCGTGACACGTGCCCCAGGCCAGGACGTCGACCGCCAGGGTGACCTGCCAGGTGTCCACCGGTCCGACCACGGCTATCCACTCTCCTGCGCAGCGGCACCGCTGACGGGCACCACTCGACCACGCCATCGCACCTGGCGCACGCCTAGTGACAGCAGGCACGAGCCGGCGAACAGCAGCCCGAACGTCGTCAGGGTGACCGGGAACAGCACCCACGTCCACCAGCGGAAGGACCCGACCTGGTGCAGCAACCACCTGAGCTGGGCGGCGATCGCCAGCCAGGCCACGACGCCGAGTGCGGCCATGCCGACGCCGCCCGGGTGCCCTCCCGGGCTGGTCGCGGCCGACCAGACGGCCAGGACCGTCCCGACCGCGACGAACCAGTGGGCGCACAGCCACACGGTCGCTGCTGCTGCGGGGCGGCGGCCGGCGAAGCGGGCTCCCGCGGCCAGGTTCTTCGTCCATCCCTCCACCAGCTGACGCAGACCCTGGGGGTACATACGCATCTGGACGGCTGACCCGCCGAGGGCGCACCGCACGGGCAGGCCCTGGCTGGCGTAGGCCCTCGCCAGACCGACGTCGTCCACGATGGTCGAGCGGGCGGCCGCGTGCCCTCCGGACCGCAGGTAGTCCGACCGCGACGTGACCAGGCACGGCCCGAAGGCCATCGGCGGCACCTGCGTCCAGGACGAGAAGGCCCCGCTCGCCAGCAGCGGCACGACGTTGCAGTAGGCCGACAGCTGCTCGTAACCCCGCGCGGGCTGGTGGTACGGCTGCACCGAGAGGAGCCCGGGCAGCTCGGAGTGCAGCGACAGCAGGCCCTCCAGCGCCGCTGGCGCCAGCACGGTGTCGGCATCGAGGAACAGCAGGACGCTGCCGGCGGCCCGCTGTGCTCCCGTGTGGCAGGCCCACGCCTTCCCCGTCCATCCCGGGGGAGGTCCGTCGGTCGAGACGACCTGGCACCCGGCCGCCCGAGCCACCACGACGGTGTCGTCGTCCGAACCGTCGTCGACGACGATCACCTCGCCGGGCCGGTGGTCCTGGGCCGCGAGCGAGGACAGCAGCGATGGCAACCTCGTGCCTTCGTTGCGCGCGGGCACCACCACCGACACGTCGCTCGGACGGATGCCGGCCGGCCCAGAGGGCACGACGCGGTGGTCGCCCAGCAGGAGTCGGTGGCTCAGGAGGGCCCGGCCGACGACGAGGGCCGTGCCGGTCACGAGCAGAACCGTGACGATCAGCATGGCGGCGAGGGCGGCGGCGTCCCGTCGCCCTGTGGGACGACCTCCAGGTGCATGCCTCCTGCCGGATGAGCGGCCGAGAGGGCCTCGGGGCGGGGACGCGTCCAGCCGGACGGGGTGCGGAAGCTGAAGCCGCGCACCAGCTCGCCGAGGACGACCGCCATCTCTCCCAGCGCGAAGTCCCGGCCGATGCACAGCCGCGGGCCGAGTCCGAAGGGGAGGTAGTCCGCCCGCGCCACCGTGCCCTCACCGTCAAGGAAGCGTTGGGGGCGGAACCTCAACGGATCGGCCCAGGAGCCGGGACGACGATGCACCACCCACGGACTGATGATCGCCAGGGTTCCGGCCGGAACGTCCCTACCTCCGAGCCGGTCCGGCGCCGTGCTCCGGCGGGACATCACCCACGCCGGTGGGAACAGGCGCAGCGACTCGTCGATGACCGCCCTGGTCCAGGGCACGACCGCCGACGAGCGCACCATGGGCACGTCCCGACCGAGCGCGGAGACCTCCGCCCGCATGCGGTCCTGAGCCGGCGGGTCCTCGGCGAGCAGCATCAGCGTCCACGCCAGCGCGGCCGCGACGGTCTCGTGACCGGCCACCACCATGGTCACCAGCTCGTCGCGGATCTCGTCGTCACCGAGGTCGGCGTCGATCAGCAGGCCGAGGAGGTCGTCGCCGTGCGCGGAGCCGCTGGTGCGCCGTCGCTGCGCGATGAGAGCGCGCGACAGGCCGTCGAGCTCACGTGCAGCCGCATGGAGACGGCGGTTGGTGCGTGACGGCACCCAGGGTGGCAGCGGCAGCACCGACCGACCGACCGAGACGATGAGCCGAGCGGCGTCGGACGTCGCTTCGATCAGTCGCAGCGACCGGCTCGAGAGGTCGGCGGAGAACAGAGCACGGCCCACCACGTCGAGCGCCATGGCGAGCAGCGGCGGTGCGACGTCGACGACCTGTCCCCCGGGCCGGAGGTCGCGCCAGCCTGCCGAGCCGGCCCTCGCGGCCACCCGGACGTGCGTCGCGACCGCAGCCAGGCGTTGGTGGTGGAAGGCCGGCGCAGCGGCCCGTCGGTGTCGCAACCACGACGGGTCGTCCGATGCCAGCAGGCCGGTCCCGGTCACGCGCGACAGCGCGCGGTACTGGACGGTGTCCTTCCCCCAGCGCGAGGCGCCGAGCTGGAGGACCTGGCGCACGTCCCGCGGATCGCTCAGCAGCAGCGCCGGCGGACCCGGCACGGGGAACGCGACGACGTCGCCGTGACGCCGTTGGGTCTCGACCAGGAAGGCCAGCGGGTCGGACCGGATCGACGTGAAGTCGCGCAGCATGTCCCGCGGGCTCGGTCCCGGGAAACCGACGTCGGTCGGCTTCCAGCGGTGGCGCACGACAGCGGTCACGGCTCGTCGCCCAGAGGTCGCAAGCGCACCCACACCGCACAGCTGACGAGCACCAGCGCGAACCCGAAGGCCAGGTCCTCGACCGGTGCGAACACGAGGCGACCGTCCCCGACGAAAGTCACCCGACCACTGCCCACGATCGTGTCCGGGTCGTACCTGACGATCCGCCGTCCCGTCAGCCACCCGTTCGTCAGCAGCTGGAAGAAGGCGATGACGGCGTACGCCAGCCACCAGCACCGCGTGCTCGTCAGTCGGGTGCGCAGGAGGAGCTGGTCGAGGATCACGGCGACGGGGACCGCCACCAGCGCCAGGGCCGTGTAGCTCACGGGACCGCCCGGCCCGGTCGTGGCGGCCGGCCCGAGTCCCGGTCGCCACGAGCCGCGCGGACACCCTCGTAGGCGAGGATCGACACGAGCGGGATGACCACGAAGAAGGCGATCTCCTCGAGCGGCAGCCCCAGCACCCGCCAGGGCAAGGTCTGCTCGGGATCGAAGTGCCAGTGGCCGGCCCGTGTGGCCCAGACGTCCCACAGCAGGAACGGCGCCCCGGACACGGCGATGGTCGCGAGCAGCCGACCCGGACGCGAGAACACGCGCAGGTGGTAGAGCGGCACCAGCGGAAGGGTGCCGGCCAGGCAGAACGCGAGCATGCCGACGTACGCCAGGTGACGTAGCGCCATCTACGCCGCCCCCGACAGCCTGCTGCGGCGACCAGGCTGCCGCCAACGCGGCACGAGCGGTTCGGGCAGAGGGCCGGTGCTCGTGTCACCTCGGACCGCCTTCACCGCCAGCTCCGCGCTGATGAGACACATCGGCAGGCCGATCCCCGGGATCGTCCCGTGTCCGGCGTAGAGCAGGCCCGAGACCGCAGAGGACATGTTGCGGGCACGGAGGAAGGCGCTCTGGCGCAGCGTGTGGGCCGGGCCGAGGGCCCCACCGCACCACGCGTGGACGTCGTCGACGAAGTCCGCCGGCCCGACGGTACGCCTGACGACGATGCGGTCCCGCAGGTCCGGAATACCGGACCAGGCGGAGATCTGGCTCACAGCGGCATCGGCCACCGCCTCGACCCGAGGGTCGCCGGCGCCATCGACCCCTCCGTGGCCCCAGCGAGGGTCCGCCGGCACCGGCACCAGCACGAAGAGGTTCTCGTGGCCGGCTGGCGCGACCGAGTCGTCGGTCGCGGAAGGTCGGCAGACATAGAGGGACGTCGGGTCCGGCATGGCTCCGAGCCCGCGCACGGCCTCGAAGCTGCGCTGCCAGTCGCTCGTGAACATCAGGGAGTGGTGAGCGAGCTGCGGAAGCGCCCCCCGGACGCCGAGCATCACGAGCACCGCCCCCGGCCCCGGGTCGCGGCGAGCCCACCACGCCTCCGGGTAGCTGCGCAGCTCGCGGGGAAGGAGCACGTTCTCGATGTGGTGCAGGTCAGCGGCACCGACCACGACGTCCGTGGACAGCGCGCGCTCGCCGTCCACGCCGGTCACGAGCACTCCCCGCACGCGCGCACGCCGCCGTCGTCCGCGCCTGCCTGCGGCCGTCGGCCGGGTGAGGATCTGCGTCACCTCGGTCCCGGTGCTGATCGTGACGCCGGCCTGCTCGGCCAGGCGACGGAGCGACTCCACGACGGTGCTGAAGCCGCCCCTGGGGTACAGCACGCCGTCCGTCAGGTCCAGGTGGCTCATGAGGTGGTACATGCTGGGCGCCCGGTCGGGTGACGTGCCCAGGAACACCGCTGGGTAGCCGAGCACCTGAGCGAGCCGGCGATCCTGCACGTGGCCCGCGACGAACCGGTCCAGGGGCTGGAGCAAGAGCCGCAGCAACCGTGGGGCATGCCGCAGCACGTCCGGAGTGAGCAGGCGTGGGAGCGACTGGTAGGTGGTGTAGAGGAACCGCCGTCGCGCCAGCTCGTAGGCCGTCTGAGCGGAGTCGAGGTAGCGCTCGAGCCCATCTCCCGCACCGGGTTGGAACCGTTCGAAGGTCTCGACGACCCGTGCCCGGTCCGAGGTGAGGTCGAGCGGGGCCGCCTCGTTCTCGAAGAACACGCGGTAGGCAGGCTCCAGCCGCACGAGGTCGAGCTGCTCGCTCGCCGACGTGCCCAAGAGCCGGTAGAAGTGGTCGAAGACCTGCGGCATGAGGTACCAGGACGGCCCCGTGTCGAAGCGGAAGCCGTGGTGGTCCCACGTCCCGGCCCGTCCCCCCAGCGTCGGGTTCTTCTCCAGCAGCTCGACCTCGAACCCGTCCTGGGCCAGCAGGGCCGCGCTCGCCAGGCCGGCCACCCCGCCCCCGATGACGACGGCGCGTGCCGTCACGGAACCAGCCCCACGAGAGTGCTGGCGACCACGCGCGCCTTCACTGACGCGGGCACCCGGACGCGTTCACTCAGGACCTCACGAGCGGACGCGCGCCGCAGCCTCGCGCTGAGCTCGGTGAACAGCGCGGCCGCGACCGCGACGGCACGCCGGGAGCTCGGCGGCAACGCGGCCATGGCCGGGGCAGCCGCGGCGAGGTCGTCGTCGACGTCGTCCAGCAGCCGGTTCTTCTCGGCGTCGGTCAGCTCACCCGGCTCGACGCCTGGGAAGTAGCAGCGGCCGCGCGCGTTCCGGTCCGCTGCGAGGTCACGAAGGAAGTTGACCTTCTGGAACGCCGCTCCCAGCCGCCGCGCTCCTGGCGCGAGCTCCGCGTAGGAGGGGGTACCGGTGTGATCTGCGCCGTGCCAGAGGAAGACGCGCAGGCACATCAGGCCCACGACCTCGGCCGACCCGTACACGTAGCGATCGAAGGACTCCTGGTCGTGCTTGACGACCTCGAGGTCGGCACGCATGGACGCGAAGAAGGGAATGATGAGGCCGGCGTCGATGCCGCAGCGTCGCGCGGCCCCTGCGAAGGCGTGCACGACGAGGTTGGCGCTGCCGCCGTGCTCCACCGCCCCCAGGGTGTCGGACTCGAGCGCGTCGAGCAGCGTGCGGCCGCGCGACGGGTCCACGAGGGCGTACGGGTTGTCCACCAGCTCGTCGGCGATCCTGACCAGCGCGTAGACCGCCTTCACGTCCCGACGCACCGGCTCAGGGAGCAGCCGACACGCGAGGTGGAACGACGTCGAGTAGCGACGGATCACCAGCTCGCAGGCGGCGTCAGCCACGGCGTCGTAGCGGTCTGCCTCTCGGCGCAGGCCGACCGCTGCCTGGGCCGAGCCGGTGGTCATGCCGCGCTCGCCATGATGTGCCGGGTCAGAGCCGCCAGCTCGCCGGTCAGACCGGAGTCGGCGCAGAGCTCTTCCGCCGATCGGAGCGCGGCCGACACGTAGCTGTCCGCCAGCTCCTCGACGAAGGCGCGCGAGCCGCACTCGGTCAGCAGCAGCCGAAGACGCTGCGCTCGGAGCTCGTCGAGCAAGGGGTCTCCCAGGTGGCACTCGATCTCGGGCCAGGCGCTGGTGCTGCGCGCGTGGACCATCAACGGGGTCATCTTGCCTTCGCGCAGGTCCCCGAGCGCGCTCTTGCCCGTCTGCCTCTCGTCGCCGAACACCCCCCGCAGGTCGTCGACGAGCTGGAAGCCGATGCCGGCCAACCGTCCGACGTCGCCCAGACGGTCGACGACGTCGTCAGCGGCACCGGCGAGGACAGCACCCAGCTGCAGCGGCAGCTGGAACGAGTACACCGCCGTCTTCTGCTCCTCCATGGTGATCACCGCCGCCAGGTCGAGGTCGCTGGGTCGACAGGCACCCAGGACGACGTCGACCAGCTCACCGATCGCCGTCACCTCGACCCCCCGCTCGACCAGGCCCAGCAGACGAGCGGTCGTCGCAGCGTCAGCGCCGCAGACCGCGAAGGCCTTCATCGCACCCACCAGGGCCAGGTCGCCGGCGAGCACGCCAGCAGCCATACCGACGGTGCGGGCGGAACGAGAGCCAGCGCCGGCATCGGCGGCTCGTTGGACGAAGATGCCCGAGACGTTGGGCGCCCCCCGCCGCGAGAGGTCACCGTCGATCACGTCGTCGTGCGCGAGGAAAGCCGTGTGCAGCAGCTCCACGGCCGTCGCGACACGGTGAGCCACGTCGTCGACGTGGCCCCCGTAGGCCTGGTGCGCGGCGAGGAGGAGGGACGGCCGGAATCGTTTTCCACCCACCGTGGACTGCCGCAGCGCCTGCCACAGCGCTGTCGCCTCCGGCCCGTGCTGGTGAGCCCGGCGCAGTCCGCTCTCGAAGAAGTGGTCCAGCTCGGCCTGGACGGTCATGGTGCCGCCACCTCCTCGGCTGCGGACGGTTGGTGAAGGTGCTCGCGCAGCCGCGGCATCTGGAGAGACATCCACGGGCTGACGAGGAACGGCATGCGCTCCACGACGTCTCGGACCTGTTCCACCGTCACCCACCGCAGCTCGACCACCTCCGTGGGATCAGGCACCGGCTCGTCCTTCGTGCGGGCGACGAAGACCGGACAGATCTCGTTCTCCACCACGCCCGAAGCGTCAACCGCCCGGTACCGAAAGTCGGGAAGCACGCACGTCAGGTGCGAGACAGCGACGCCCAGCTCCTTGGCGGCGTACCGCCCGACAGCGTCGGTGACGTCCTCCCCTGGGCGCGGATGACCGCAGAAGGAGTTCGTCCACACTCCCGGCCAGGTCGGCTTGCTGAGGGCGCGACGCGTCAGGAGCAGCTGCCCGTCGTGACGCAGGAGGTAGCAGGAGAAGGCCAGGTGGAGCGGCGTCGCACGGTCGTGGACGGTCGCTCGCGCGCGACGACCGACCGGCCGGCCGGCGTCGTCCACCAGCGTGACGTCATCTGCGCCCTCAGCAGCGATCTCCACGGAGGAACCTTACTTGGTTAGATGCTTACTTGGCTAGTAACCCGGTAGGGTGAGGAGCGTGACCTCTCGCGCCGGGGATGCTCCCACCAGCTACTGGTACACCGACGCTGACGTCGTGCTCCAGGCGCTGCGTCGGTTCCACCGAGCTGACAGCGCCATGCGCCGACGGATGGCCACGCTGATGGGCGTGGGTCAGCTGGACCTTCAAGCGCTGCGTCGCGTGATCGCCGCTGAGCGGCTCGGTGCGCCGCTCAGCCCGAGCGGGCTCAGCACCGAGCTGAGGATCTCCACCGCCGCAGTCACCAAGCTGGTGGACCGGCTGATCGAGTCGGGTCACGTGGCCAGAGTGCCTCACCCCCACGATCGTCGCTCGGTCACCCTGGTCGCCACTCCTCACGCCCACGCTGAGCTGCGCGACGGCATGGGAGAGCTGCACCGCCGGATGCACGACGTCGCCGCGCGCGTGCCGACGTCGACCCGCCTGGCCGTGGCCGAGTTCCTCGAGGCGATGGCCGACGTCATGGACACGGAGCCCTCACGTCCGGCAGCACGGACCGAACGGGCCGACCGAGAGCAGGCGTCGCGTGACGACTGACCCCCAACGCGTCCTGGTCACGGGGGCCACCGGATTCATCGGGTCCCGGCTCGCCCGTTCCCTCGACGCGGAGGACCACGAGGTGCGAGCCATGACGCGTCGCCCCGAGCAGTACTCCGGACCGGGACGAGCGGTCCTCGGCGACGTGCACGTCGAACCGAGCCTGGCGACGGCGCTCGGAGGATGCGCGGCCGCCTACTACCTCGTGCACTCTCTGGGGCGCAACGACTTCGAGCGGCTGGACGCTGAGGCGGCCATGGCCTTCGGCACCGCTGCCGCAGACGCCGGACTGCGCCAGATCGTCTACCTGGGCGGCCTGGGGCGTGACGACGAGACGCTGTCTGCGCACCTGCGGAGCCGCCGGGACGTCGAAGGCCTTCTCGGCTGCGGTGGTGTGCCGGTCACGACCTTGCGCGCCGGCATCATCATCGGCTCAGGGGGCATCTCGTGGGAGATGACGCGCCAGCTGGTCGAGCACCTGCCGGCGATGGTGACACCGCGCTGGGTCGCCACGCGGACGCAGCCCGTCGCCGTCGCGGACGCCGTCCGGTACCTCGCTGGGGTGCTGCTCGAGGACGCGGCGCTCGACCGCACCTTCGAGATCGGCGGCCCAGAGGTGGTCAGCTACGCAGGCCTCCTGAAGCGGGTCGCTGCCATCGAGGGCAAGCGGTTGCCGATCCTCTCCCTGCCGCTGCTCTCCCCCGGGCTGTCCTCACGGTGGCTCGGCCTGATCACGGACGTCGATGCCGCTACCGGTCGGACGCTGATCGACTCGATGACGAACGAGGTCGTCGTCAACGACGACGCGATCCGTGACGTCGTGCCGTTCGAGCCGACGGGGTTGGACGACGCCGTACGCGCAGCGCTCGACGAGGCAGCAGGGAAGGGCGGACGATGACGCGCAGGCGCACCGTGGCCGATCGGCTGCCGATGCAGCTGCGGCACGTGGCCCCCGTCCGGCACGTGGACTCGGCGGACGAGCTGCTCCGCCGCAGGCACGTCGTCAGCGGCGCGCTCGGCATCGGGACCGCTGCGCTCGGGGTGTCGTTGTCGAGCGAGCCAGGGTCGCGCCGGTTCTACCTGTCGACCCTCGGCGTCGCCGGGATCTGGACGGCCGGCGCCCTGACCTCCGGCCCCCTTCATCGCGGGTGGGTCCAGGCGCGGGACCTGCGCCTCGGGCGCCCCGTGTGGACGCCGGTCGCCACCGGAGTGGGCGCCTTCGGCTTCTTCGTGGCGGTGGCCAGCGTGGCGACGCGAGCTCCCCGGCTGCACCGCGCCGTCGCCGACATCCTCAGCTTCGCCGAGCGTGGCAACGAGGGCTGGGTGCTGGCGACCACGCTCGCCAACGGTGTGAGCGAGGAGATGTTCTTCCGAGGCGCTCTCTACACCGCGCTCGAGGGCCGTCGTCCTGCGGTGACGTCGACGCTGACGTACGCGGCCGTCACCGCCTCCACCCGCAACCCGGCACTGGTCGCGGCCGCCACCGTCATGGGCGGCCTCTTCGCCGTGCAGCGCCGCGCCACCGGCGGCCTGCAGGCACCGCTCCTCACCCACCTCACCTGGTCGGCCCTGATGGTGCGGTGCTTCCCGCGGATCTATCGCTGGCTGGTCGCCCGGCGGTGACGGACGACGTACAGAGCGGGACGCCGCACCGGCGACCCCGGGTGCGGCCGTGGACGGGGCTCACGGGGCCGACACCGTCTGCGCGAAGGCGAGTCGCACCCCTGGGCGGCTGCGGAGCCACTCCGTCAGTGCGGTCAGGGGGCGGCGGAGCAGCAGCCACCCGAGTCCGCACACCCCGCCACCGAGCACCAGCCCGGCCGCGGCGTCCCACGGGTAGTGCGCGGCCACGTAGACCCTGGCGAACGCCATCAGCAGGGCGAGCACCAGCGCGACCAGCCCGAGCCGGCGAGACACCAGCAGCAGCCCGAGGGTGACGGCCCCCGCCATCACGCAGTGGTCGGACGGGAACGAGAAGTCGGCCGTGGGCGACACGAGGCGGAGCAGGCCCGGGTGCGTCGTGTACGGGCGTGCCTCGGCCACGTGCCGTCCGAGCGGCTGGTTCAGGGCGACCGCGAGCAGCGTGGCCACCCCGGCCCAGCCTGCCGCGGCCAGCAGGTCGGAGCGGCGGTGGCGGGCGTAGACGAGGCCCGCCACGAGCAGCGCACCGAACAGGACGACCCCGTACGTGGCGTAGCCGACCACGCCTGCATGCAGGAACGGCGTGCTCCGGGCGAACTCGTTGACCGCCAGCATCAGCCGGTCGTCCAGGTGTCGCACGCTCGTCATCTCAGCTCCAGGTCCCGGTCACGACGTCGATCGGCTCGGGCACTCCGGGCATGGCGGACCGACGCGTCGCCCCGACCCTCCCGGACGTCGCCTGAGAGCCTCCTGAGGAGTCGTCCGGCACGGGATCGAGGGCTACTTCGACAGACCAGCCACCAGGTTGATCGTGGTGGCCAGGATTCCGGTGCCGAACAGGAAGGACAGCAGTGCCTGCATCAGGACCACCCTGCGGACGGCGCTCGAGCGGATGACCGTGTCCGACACCTGGAAGGTCATGCCCACCGTGAAGGCCAGGTAGGCGAAGTCGAGGTAGCGCGGTGGCTCGTCCTGGTTGAAGTCGATGCCGCCACCGCCCTGGTAGAACAGGTCGGCGTAGCGCAGCGTGAAGAGCGTGTGGACGAGCCCCCACGACAGGACCACCGACACCACGCCCAGCGCCACGAGGAGCAGCTCGGCGCTGCCGCCCTGACCGGCGCGGACCAGGACGAAGGCGACGGCCACGAGGCTCCCCGACGCCGCACAGAGCAGCAGCACGTCCGCCGACGGCCGGGTCGGGTCCTCGCGACCGGCGTGGCGTGCGGTGGCGGCAGCATCGAGCGACCGGACCATCGGCCACAGCCAGCACACGTACGCCAGCACCCCGGCATCCCAGCCGAGCAGCGCCGCGATCGCGACCGGCAGGACGAAGGACGCGGGCACCGCAACGGCCAGCGCCACGATCAAGGTCACCGCCACGCGGCGACGCGCGGGGACCCTGGCACGAGCGGGCATGTGCTCCAGCATGACAGCCGGTTGGCCGTCCAGGTGAAGGCCAGCTCTCGCAGCCTACGGATCCGAGGCCGACGAGCCGTGCCCAGCCGAAGAACGCCACGGAGAGGCGAGGCTGATCGAACCCAGGAGGGCGGCGGCGACGGCCAGCCCAGCCGGGGCCGCCCAGCCGGGGCGCACGGCGTCCCCGAGGAGCACGACGCCGACGGCCCCGGGGACGACGACCTCCACCAGCCAGAGCACCGCCGTCGCCGGACCGACGGGTCCACGCTCGAGGGAGCGCGCGTACGCGACGGCACCCAGGACCCCGAAGCCCACCAGGGCGTACGTCTGTGGCTCCAGCAGGACCTGCGACGGCGCGACGACCGACAGCGATCGGGCGCACACGGCCGCCCCCGAGAAGGCGAGCCCAGCGAGGGCGGCGAGAAGGAGCGACGTACCTGCGGCGTACGCGGCCGCGACCGCGAGCGCCACCGCGACCGCGGCACCGATCACCGCGAGCGTCAGCCACCCGGGCGGTGCCGTGGCCGACTCGTGCCCGGCGGCCGCCACGACCACCGCGAGTGCTGCGGCGACGACCCACGTCGCGATGGCGTGGAGCCGGGTCATGCGCTCGTGCAGAAGGAGCCGGGCGAGGACGACGGTGACGGCGATCGAGCCGGCGAGCACCGCCTGCACGGTGAACAGCGGCAGGACCCGCAGGGCGTACAGCGAGCACAACCACGCAGCGAGGTCGCACGCGAGCCCCGCCAGGTACAGCGGGTGGAGGACCACAGCCGGGCCACGGGCCCGGCGGGCTGCCGAAGCCTGCAGCACCGAGCCGCCGCCGTAGCCGACCGCACCGAGCACCGCGGCCAGGGTCGCGACCACGATCAGCCCTGACCCTGCGACGTCCGGTGGTGGCTCGGGTCGCACCCGTCGAACGGAGTGGCTCGACCGCGGGCACCTGCCATGTCGCCATGGTCCATCGGCGACCACCGGTCGTCGCGAGCGACGCCCCTCAGCGACGGCTCAGCATCGACCACGAACGATGCGGAGAGCGTGGAGAGGAGGCGACGTGGCGCTGAACGGCATGCCGCTCGTCGTGCTGGTCGCCACCCTGGCGGTCGCGTCACCGGTGCTGACGTACGTGCTGTGGGGACGCATGGCCGGCCGGACGTGGCGCCTTCCCGTCCGAGGCGGTCTGCTGCTCACGTCCCAGCTGTGTGCCGTCCTGCTGGTCGCCGTGCTGGCCAACGACTACGGGTACTTCTACACGTCGTGGTCCGAGGTGTTCGGCACGGGCGCCGTGACGACGGCTGCTCCACCGGTTGCCGTGCATCGGGGGACCTCCGCGCCGGTACCGGCGACGACGTCACCCGCGGGCGTGGTCGTCCTCGGTGACACGGGATGGTCGTCACCGGCCCAGTGGGCGACGCGAGGACGCGTGCTCTCGGTCGAGGTGCGCGGAGGGAGCTCCGGGCTGGCCGAGCACGCCTACGTCTACCTCCCGCCGCAGTACGGCGCTGCGTCCGCGCACCACGTGCGGCTCCCGGCCGCCGAGGTCATGACCGGCTACCCCGGGCACGAGCAGTCCCTGCTCACACGCATGAAGTACCCCGACCAGGAGCTGGCGGCCCTGCGTGTGCACCGCACCGTCCCCATGGTGCTCGTCATGCTGCGCCCGGCGGTGACGCAGTCCCGAGACACGGAGTGCACGGACGTGCCCGGAGGCCCGCAGGCCTTGACCTTCTTCGGGCAGGACGTGCCTCGGGCGATCTCGTCGGCGTTCTGGGTCCGCGGGGACGACTGGGCGGTGATCGGCGACTCGACGGGCGGTTACTGCGCCACCAAGATCGCCATGACGCACGCAGACGTGTTCCGCGCGGCGGTCTCGTTGTCCGGCTACTACTTCGCCCTGCACGACCACACCACGGGAGACCTGTGGGGAGGCTCGAGCGTGCTCCGGGACCTGAACGACCCGTTGTGGCGTCTCGCTCACCTCCCTGAGCCGCCCATCGGCCTCTTCGTCTCCATCGGACGGGACGAGCACGGTTCTTCCCAGAGCTACGCCGAGACGATGCAGCTGCAGCGAGCCGTCGCCGCCGCCCACGGTCCGCTGCGGCTGACCTGCGTGGTCCTCCCCCATGGCGGCCACAACTTCGGCACCTGGTCGGCGCTGCTGCCCCGGGCGTTCAGCTGGCTCGCTCCTCAGCTGCGGAGCGAGCCGACGCCGTCCTTCCGGCCGGGCTGGTGACGTCCGGCGCCTCGGCCGGCTCCTCAGGCACTTCTCAGCCGCGACGGGCATCGTGGTGACGTGAACCGCCCGCGAGCCGGGCCTGGACGAAAGGGCCTGCTGCCGTGCGGGTGCTGGTGGTGGAGGACGAACGCGGTCTGGCCGAGACCGTGCGCCGCGGCCTC
>DASSTJ010000130.1:0-4171 GCA_035707965.1 Actinomycetales bacterium | reverse complement strand
ATGCTGTTCCTCGCGCTCGCCGGGACCCAGCTCGCGGTGGGGCTCGGGGTTCGCGCTCGCGCGCCCGGCCACGCGTTCCTGTTCGCGGCGGTGGCCGCCGCGTTCGCCCTGACCGTGGCAGGGGTCTACCTGCCCTGGCTTCAGGACCTGCTCGAGACTCGGCCGCTCGCGGCAGCCGACCTGGCCCCGGTGCTGGCGCTCACGGCCACGGGCTGGATCGCCGCCCGGTGGGTGACCCGACGTCGGGCCCGAGCTGAGGACCAACGGCACTGGCGTGGGCGCGCGCCGTTGGAGACGCTCGAGCACGGAGGTGGGTGCCGATGACGACGTCGCATCCGCGAGGTGGCGTCCCCGACGGCACGAAGGTCGCTGACCCGGTCACGGCGCGGATGATCATGAGTTCGCCGGTGCTGACCGTCAGCCCCGACGCGAGCCCGTGGTCGGCGTGGACGCTCATGATTGAGCACGGCGTGCGCCACCTGGTCGTCGTCGCCGGAGGCCACTGCGTCGGGGTGCTCGACGACCGCGAGGTCTTCGCTCAGTGGCCGGTCGGCCCCCTGGCGCTGCGCAGGCAGCGGATCGCGGGCATGATCCGACCGCGGACCTCGTGCGTGCTCGCCGACGCCGACGTCCGCCAGGTGGCGCTCGTCATGGTCCAGGACCGGGTCGACGCCGTGCCGGTGGTCGACGAGGCCGGCGACGTGATCGGCGTGGTGACGGGTGAAGACGTCGCCCGTGCCGTCGCCCGCTGGGGTCTGTACGACGCCTGACGTGGCCTTGCCGCCGGCGCGCCGCGCCCGACTCACCGTGGGCCGTCGGGCCGCGGCAGCTGGACGGCAGGCGCGAGCGCTCAGACCGAGACCGATCTCCGCTCGACGGTGCGCACCGAGTCGTCGGGGTGCACAGCCTCCACGGTGGCGGGGACGACCACGACGGGGCAGGTGGCGTGCCGTACGCACGACGAGGCGGTGGAGCCGAGCAGTACGCCGAGCCCGTGATGCCTGCTGCCGCCGACGACCAGCAGGTCCGCCCTCTCGGCGTGACGGGTCAGCGCCCTGGCCGGTGCGTTGTCCGCGGCGAGAGCGAGCTCGACCCGCAACCGGTCCTCCGGGCGGACGACGGCGGCGGTCGTTTGGCGCAGCTGGTCGAGGGCGTCCCGACGGAACTGGTCGTAGGGGGCCTCCGTCACGGCGGGGTAGTCACCGAACGCGAAGTTCAGGTAGGGGTTCGGCGGATAGACCAGCACTGCCTCGACCCGCGCCGCCGTGGCGTGCGCCTCGTCGATCGCCCAGCGCAGCGCGGCCTGCGAGGCGGTGCTCCCGTCGACGCCGACGACGATTCTGCGGTTGCTCGCGACCTCGTCGTCGTACCCGTAGATGTCGTGGCACGTCGTCATCGCCCTCACCCCTTCGCATCGGCACGAGCGGCTGGCCTCGTGGCCACAGCGTCTCGCCCCGACGGGCGCCCGCGTAGAGGCTTAGGTCCCGCGACGCAGACGTGACCAACGGCCCTACCGGTGCCCGGGCGGCGCGGTGAGCCTGGACTCGACGAGAGGAGGCCGACGTGACCAGCCGGCTCTTCGACGACGAGGTGGACGAGCGTTACAGCCGCCTGCTCGACCACGACCCGGTCGTGGCGATGCACGACATCGAGCAGGAGGCGGGCGAGGAAGCCGAGCTCGAGGACATGTACTGCATGGATATCGCCGCCGCCCGCGAGCTGGGCGTCGAGCTCGACCAGCTGTACGACGAACCGGTCCTGGACTGAGAGTGCAGCGATGACGGCCAGACTGGACTTTCTCGGCGCGGTCGGGACGGTCACAGGTAGCCGATTTCTCGTCAGCGTCGATGACACGAAGGTCATCGTCGACTGCGGTCTCTTCCAGGGCCTGCGCGAGCTGCGCCGCCGCAACTGGGAGCCTTTCCCCGTCGCCGCCGAGGGGATCGGGGCCGCGCTGCTGACGCACGCGCATCTCGACCACAGCGGGTACCTGCCCGCGCTCGTGCGGCAGGGGTTCCGGGGGTCGACGTACCTGACGCAGGGCACCGCCCAGCTGGCGCACATCGTGCTGCTCGACAGCGCCCACCTGCTCGAGGAGGACGCCGACAACGCGCGCAGGCACGGCTACTCGAAGCACGACCCGCCGCTGCCGCTCTACACCGAGGCTGACGTCCTGCGGGCCGTGCGCTCGATGTGCTCGGTGCCGCTGTGCGAGCCGTTCGAGGTCACGCCCGGATGGCGCGCGACCCTGCGCCCGGCGGGTCACATCCTGGGCTCCTCCAGCGTCCGGCTCGAGCTCGCCGCCGGGCAGACGGTCCTGTTCTCGGGAGATCTCGGTCGCCCGGTCCACCCGCTGCTCAACTCGCCTCCCGACCCGCCGGCGTCCGACGTCGTCGTCGTCGAGTCGACCTACGGCGATCGGCGGCACGAGGCCGCCGACGACGGCCCGCTCGGCCGGGCCATCACCCGCACCGTCCGGCGGGGTGGGTCGGTGGTGATCCCGGCGTTCGCCGTCGACCGGACCGAGGTCATCCTCATGGCGCTGCGCCGGCTTCGCCTCGGTGGTGCCATTCCTGACGTCCCCGTCTACGTCGACAGCCCGATGGCGCTCGCGGCGCTGCAGATCTACCGCGAGGCGATCCGCCGGCGCGACCCCGAGGTCCGCGGTGACCTGCCCGTCGGCGAGGAGCTGTTCGACCCGGGCAACCTGCACGAGGCGCACTCCGTCGAGGAGTCCAAGGCGCTGAACGCGCCGACCGTGCCGTCGGTGATCCTCTCGGCGTCGGGCATGGCGACCGGCGGCCGCGTGCTGCACCACCTCGAGTGGCTGCTGCCGAACCCGCGCAACACGGTCGTGCTCGCGGGCTACCAGACCGAGGGCACGCGTGGCCGCGCCCTGCTCGAGGGTGCCCGGAGCCTGAAGATCCACGGCCGCTACGTCCCGGTGCGCGCCGAGATCGTCAACGTGCCGAGCTACTCGGTGCACGCCGACGCCGACGAGATCGTCGCCTGGCTCGGCCGGATGCCGCAGCCGCCGCAGGTCTGTTACGTCGTCCACGGGGAGCCCGGGGCCTCGGCCACGTTGCGGGACCGGATCGAGCGGGAGCTGCAGTGGACCGCGGTCGTGCCGCGGCCGGGGGAGCGCGTGCTGTTGGACTAGCGCCGCGGCACCGATCGTCGCGGCGGAAAGCTGGAGGTGGACATGCGAGCGATGGTGTTGCCGGACTACAAGGCAGTTCTCGAACCGGCCGAGCTACCCGATCCCGTGCCTCCGCCCGGTGGTGCGGTCGTACAGGTCGCTGCGGCGGGCGTCTGTCACTCGGACCTGCACCTGATCGACGGCGAGATCCCGATGATCCCCGCTTTCCCGTGGGTTCTGGGCCACGAGGTCGCGGGCTACGTCGCTGCGGTCGGGGACGGCGTGCGCTCGGTGCGCCCGGGCGACGCGGTCGCGGTCTTCGGCGGCTGGGGCTGCGGGGCGTGCCGCTTCTGCCTCGGCGGTGAGGAGCAGCTCTGCGACGTCAGTCGCTGGGCGGGCATCGGCGCGCAGGGCGCCTATGCGGAGTACATCGCGGTGCCCGGCGAGCGACACCTGGTGCCGCTGCAGGGCCTGGATCCCGTGCAGGCTGCGCCACTGACCGACGCGGGGCTGACGCCGTACCGCGCCCTGCGCAAGGTGCTGCCGCTGCTCGGACCGGCCAGTCACCTCGTGACGATCGGAGCCGGCGGCCTCGGTCAGTACGGCGTGCAGTACGCCGGCGCGCTGAGCCCCGCACGCACCATCGTCGTCGAGACGGCTGCGGACAAGCGGGCCCAGGCGCACGCGCTCGGTGCACACGTCGTGCTCGACCCGACCGGGCCGGACGTGGTCCGCGAGATCCACGACCTCACCGAAGGGCGGGGCGCGGCCGCGGTCATCGACTTCGTCGGCAGCGACGACACGCTCGCCCTGGCGGCGCAGGTCGTCGGCGCGGCAGGTCGCATCGTCGTGGTCGGCATCGCCGGCGGTGCGCTGCCGGTGTCGTTCCTGGGCCTGCCCGTCGAGGTGGAGGTCATGACGAGCTACTGGGGCAGCCGCAACGAGCTGGCCGACGTCGTCGCGCTGGCCCAGTACGGCAAGCTGCACTCTCCGCTCACGGAGTACCCCCTCACCGAGGCGAACGCCGCCCTC
>DASSTJ010000129.1:0-26282 GCA_035707965.1 Actinomycetales bacterium | reverse complement strand
TACCGTGGCAGCGGCTCTCGGCGCGCCGCCGCCCGAGTTCGACCAGCAGCTCCAGCACCAGACCGAACCGAAGGGCGCGCGATGAGCGTCAACGAGACCTTGGCGGGCTACTCCAACCTGCTTCTCTACTCGGCGATGGCGTCGTACACGGGCGCCTTCCTGTCGTTCACGCTCGACCTCGCTGGCGGGCCGGCGCGAGTGCGCCAGGCCCGCGAGGCCGCGGCGCGCGTCACCGCGCCGGTGAAGGAGCCGGTCGCGGCGGGCGTCGCGGGCGGCTCGGGTGGCGAGTCGATCCCAGGGCTGCCGGTGACCGGCCGCCGTGGTCGAGGCTCCGGCGACCGCGCGGGGACGACGTCCGGCGAGCCGAAGCGGACCGCCGCGTCCATCGCCGTCTCGCTCACGACCCTCGCGCTCCTGCTGCACCTCGGGTCGGTGCTGCTGCGCGGCCTGTCGGTCGACCGGCCGCCGTGGGGCAACATGTTCGAGTTCTCGACGGCCGGGTCCGCCGTCGTCACGCTCGTGTTCTTGGCGGCGCTGCGCTGGCGCGACCTTCGCTACCTGGGGACGTTCGTCATCGGGCCGGTGCTGCTCACCCTCGGGCTGGCCATCACCGTCCTCTACACGGCGGCGGCCCAGCTGGCGCCGTCCCTGCGCAGCTACTGGCTCGCGATCCACGTCACCGTCGCGTTCATCTCGTCCGCCTTGTTCACGATCGCCTTCTCCGCCACGGTGCTCTACCTCGTGCAGGACGTGCGCGAGCGTCGGCGGCGCGAAGGCCGCGCCGTCGGGCTGTCCTTCATGGAGGCGCTGCCGTCCAGTCGTGAGCTCGACCAGGCGGCCTACCGGCTGCACGCGCTGGCGTTCCCGCTCTGGACGTTCACGCTGGTGGCCGGGTCCATCTGGGCCGAGAACGCCTGGGGCCGCTACTGGGGCTGGGACCCGAAGGAGGTGTGGACCTTCGTCATCTGGGTGGTCTACGCCGGCTACCTGCACGCGCGGGCCACCCGCGGTTGGGAGGGCCGCAAGGCCGCCCGGCTGGCCCTGATCGGCTACGCGTGCGTGCTGTTCAACTTCCTGGTGGTCAACATCGTGTTCGTCGGCATGCACTCGTACGCGGGCGTCAGCTGACCCGGTACGTTCACCCGTCGGCTGTCGTCACCAGCGGCGAGCTGCCGGCCAAGAAGTCGGCGGCGCGCACCGGACGTCCCAGGAGCCAGCCCTGGGCCGCCCCGACGCCGAGGTCGCGCAGCACCTGCAGCTGCGCCTGCGTCTCCACGCCCTCGGCGATGCAGCCCATGCCGAAGGACCGGGCCAGGTAGACGACCATGCGGGCGATCGTCGGGTCGTCCTCGATGTGCTCCACGAACGCCCGGTCGATCTTCAGCACGTGCAGGGGCAGGCGCGCGAGGTAGGCGAGCGACGAGAAGCCGGTGCCGAAGTCGTCGACCGCCACCGTGATGCCGTGCCGTCCGAGGCGCTGCATCGCGGCCCGCGCCTCCTCCGTGTCGACGACCACGTCGCGCTCGGTGATCTCGAGGGACAGCGACCCCTCGGGCAGCCCGTGCTCGGAGACGAGGGCGGCGAGCCACTCGGCGAGGCTGGGCTCGAGCAGCTCGGCCGGCCCGACGTTCACGGCGATGCTGCGGACGTCGGTGAGGCCGGCGGCCCGCCAGGACGCGAGCGCCTCCACGGACTGGCGTGCGATCACGCGCGTGAGGTCGGCAGCGAGTCCGAGCTCCTCGGCGAGCGGCACGAACTCCAGCGGCGACACGGCGTGGCCGTCGAGGTCCCACCGCGCCAGTGCCTCGGCTCCGACCACCTGACCGGTCGACACGTCGACGACGGGCTGGAACACCGCGAAGATCTCGGACCGGCCCTCGGTGCCTGAGGCGGCCGACGACGACGCCGCACCGTCCTCGGTCAGGCTGCCCTCGTGCGTGCCGGCGAGCTGCTGCCGCGGCCCGGAGAGTGTCGACCGCAGCCGCCGCTCGAGCTGCAGCTGCGCCTCGACGGCGTCGCGCATGCGCGTGTCGTAGCTGACCGCTCGGCCGCGTCCGGCCGCCTTGGCCGCATACATCGCCGCATCTGCGGCCCGCATGAGCTCGCTGCTGTTGTCGAGGCCGGGCCCTGACACCGTCACCCCGACCGACAGGCTCACCTGGTAGGGGCTGCCGTTCATGTTGACCGGTGAGCCGAAGAGGTCGACCAGGTGCCGGGCGATCTCGTGCGCGCGCCGCTCGTCGCTGTTCTCGCACACGATGAGGAACTCGTCGCCGCCCAGCCGGCTCATGTGCTGACCCTCGTCGAGCGCGCGCTCCACGCGCGCCGCGACGTCGCGCAGCAGCAGGTCGCCGGTGAAGTGGCCCAGCGACTCGTTGACGTGCCTGAACCGGTCGAGGTCGAACAGCAGCACCGCCACCTCGTCACCCGGTGCGCCGGACCGTCGTCCGAGCGCGTCGTCGATGAGCTGCGGAGTCGCCTTGCGGTTCGGCAGCCCGGTCAGGGCGTCGTGGTGGTCGGCGTGGGCCAGCTCGCGTCCGATGCGCTCCGCGTCGGCCTGGCGTCCCTCCGCGACGGTCTGCGCGCGACGGTAGCTCTCGCCCGCGAGCGCCACGATGACGCCGAGCACCCCGAGGACGAGGCAGCGCAACGACCAGGTGAGCGTGGTCGAGCCAGGGGTCGCGGCGCCGAGCGGCAGGTGCAGCATGAGCACCGCCGCGGAGGCCACCGCCGCCCCGAGCGCCTGCCGGCGCGGCAGGATCAGCGGGTACACCGCGACGATCGCGTACCACCAGTGCAGCATGTGGGGGACCATCGTGTGGTCCGTGAGCGGGATGACGAACGCCGTCGCCGTGAGCGCGAGGCCACGGGCCTGCGTGGCGGACCGGCCGTGCCACCCGCACAGGCCGGCGACACCGGCCGCGGTCACGGCCCCGGCGAGGACCAGCTGCACCCAGGTGGAGTCCACCACCAGCAGCAGCGTCGCGAGGCAGTGCAGCCCGAGCAGGACGGGGAGAAAGGGTTCGAGGTGGTCGCTGGTGACCAGCCGGCCTTCCTCGCTCACATCGTCCCCTCGGCTCGGCGCATGGGTTGGCGCTTGGAACTTCTGACACCCGGTAGAGATCTTCGGTCGCTCTGGCGCTCGCCTTGACCGCTCGTCAACGCAAGACGTGACCGCTCGTCAACGCAAGAACGGTGCCCCATCGTGTGATGGGGCACCGTGCGGCGTGCGTCTGCGGCGGGGCCGCAGACCGCGTCAGCGGGCCAGGCGGCGCAGAAGCCGGCCCAGGCTGGTGGCGTGGGTGGTGTGGTGCCGACGAGCCTGCGCCTGCCGGTGCATCTCGTCGACGCAGGCGCGGGCGTACTCCAGGGTGACCATGGTTCCTTCTCGTGGTGACGGGGCGACGGCGCTTGTGGCGCCATGCCGTAGATTCGTTGGCGTGGGTTTGCCGACGCCTTCAATACTACCACTTGTTCGGCGAAGTGATCACTGATCTGTAGGCGCGAGGCCGCATTTGCTTTCGACTGTGGTGCAGATCACGAGGAGGTAACGATGGACGCCGTCGACCGGCAGCTCCTGGACGCCCTGCGGGCCAACGCCCGCGCCAGCTGGGCCGAGCTCGGACGCCAGATCGGCCTCTCCGGGCCGAGCGTGCAGGAGCGGGTGCGCCGCCTCGAGGAGCGGGGCGTGATCGTCGGCTACCGCACCGTCCTCGCCCCCGCCGAGGTGAGCCTGGGCGTCAGCGCCCTCATCGGTCTGATCCAGGGCGACGACGTCGAGAGCGAGGACGTCGCCGACCAGCTCCGGGCGGTGCCGGAGGTCGAGGACTGCTGGTACGTCGCCGGCGAGGAGAACTTCGTCGTCAAGGTGCGGGCCGGCGACGTCACCGCCCTCGAGGCGGTCGTCGCCAAGCTCCGGCGGCTGCCGGGGGTGTCACGCACCCGCACGACCGTCGTGCTGTCCACGCGGTGGGAGGGGCGCGACGTCCCGCTCCCCGCCGACGACTGAGGCCCCGCGGTTCGAGCCGCGGTCGCTGCTGGACCTACCCTGGTGGCATGACCGTGCTGCGCTACTCCGTGCTGCGGTTGCTGCTGTTCATCGCGTGCCTCCTGGTCCTGTGGCTGGTCGGCGTGCGTGAGCCGGTGCTGCTGGTGGCCCTGACGGCGATCGCGTCGCTCACGCTCTCGTACTTCTTCCTGAGGGGTCCGCGTGACGCGATGGCGCAGACGCTCGCCGACCGCGCCGCCCGCCGCCAACGTCGTCCGGACGCCGACGAGCTCGCCGAGGACGCCGAGGACGAGACGCCACCGCCGGCCTGACTGCTTCTCGGTCTGGCTCCGCGGCCCCGGAGCGACGCGGGTACCTCCTCGCGGCCCCCCGTGTCGGGGAGAGACGCGCGTCCACGACAGAATCGCCGGCATGGCGACGGCGGCGCAGTGGGTGGAGGGAGCACGTCCGCGAACGCTGCCGGCAGCGGTCGCCCCGGTGGCGGCGGGGACGGGTGCTGCCGCGGCGCTGGACGCCGCCGTGTGGCCACGCGCGCTGCTCGCGCTGGTCGTCGCTCTGGCGCTGCAGGTGGGCGTCAACTACGCCAACGACTACTCCGACGGCATCCGAGGCACGGACGACGACCGCGTGGGCCCCTTCCGCCTGACCGGG
Source organism: Actinomycetales bacterium (assembly GCA_035707965.1). Taxonomy (GTDB): domain Bacteria; phylum Actinomycetota; class Actinomycetes; order Actinomycetales; family Angustibacteraceae; genus DASSTJ01. Next base: position 21,622 of record DASSTJ010000129.1, on the reverse strand, counting down.
TCCGGTGCCGCTCCGCCCCGCGTGGTCAAGCGTGCGGCCTTCGCGACGTTCGGCCTGGCGGCGGTGGCCGGGCTGGTGCTCGTCGTCCTCTCCCAGTCGTGGTGGCTCCTGCTGGCCGGGGGGCTCGCCATCCTCGCGGCGTGGTACTACACCGGCGGTGCCAAGCCGTACGGGTACCTCGGGCTGGGCGAGGTCTTCGTCTTCGTCTTCTTCGGGCTCGTCGCGGTGCTCGGCACGGCGTACACGCAGAGCGGCGTCGTCACCTGGCCGGCGCTCGCCGCTGCGGTGGGTGTCGGCTGCCTCGCGTGCGCCCTGCTCGTCGCCAACAACGTGCGTGACATCCCCACGGACGCGCTCGCGGGCAAGCGCACCCTGGCCGTGCGGTTGGGCGACCGGCGCTCGCGGCTGCTCTACGTGGGGCTGCTCGTCGTCAGCCTCACCCTCGTCGTGGCGGTCGCCCTCGCGCACCCGTGGGCGCTCCTCGCGCTGGCGTCCGCCGTCCTGCTGGTCCCCGCCGTGCGGTCGGTGCTCGGGGGGGCGAGCGGGCTCGCGCTCGTGCCGGTGCTGCAGCAGACCGGCCGCGCCGAGCTCGTCTACGGCGTCCTCCTCGGGCTCGGCCTGGCGTTGACCTAGGACCTGCGCAGGACTGCCCGGGTTGGGTGATGCAGTCTCGAGCGACACGCGGGTGTGGCTGGCGAGACTGCATCACTCAACCGGTGCGCAGCGACCCACTCGTACGCTGGGCACGTGCCGCGCCAGCTGACTCCCGTCGTCCTGGCTCAGCTCGAGGTCCTCGAGGCGCTGGACCGGCTTGCCGCCGCCATCGAGGGTGCCGGTGACGCGCTGCTGCCCGTGGCGCCGGACAACCCTCGTGGCGCCGCTGCGCTCGACCCGCGCACGCCGTTGCGCGAGGGCGAGGACGACGAGAGCGACCCGACGGCGCTCGTCGTGGCGACGTCCGGGTCGACCGGCGAACCGAAGGGGGCGCTGCTCCCGGCCAGCGCCCTGCGCGCCTCGGCCACGGCCACGCACGATCGGCTCGGTGGGCCCGGCACGTGGCTTCTGGCGCTGGCGCCGCACCACGTCGCGGGCGTGCAGGTGCTGCTGCGATCGTTGGCCGCGGGAACCCGGCCGGAGGTGCTGCCTCTCGACGGCGGCTTCGACGTCGACGCCTTCTCCGCTGCTGCACGCGCGCTCGAGCGCCGCGCCACGTCGCGTCGGTACACCGCTCTCGTGCCCACCCAGCTGGTGCGGCTGCTGGAGGCGGGCGGTGAGCCGACGCGGGCGCTTGCCGCGTTCGACGGTGTCCTCCTCGGCGGGGCCGCCGTTGCACCGGCGGTGCTGCGACGGGCAACCGAGGCAGGGGTTCGCGTGGTGACGACCTACGGCATGAGCGAGACCTGTGGCGGCTGCGTGTACGACGGCGTCCCGCTGGACGGCGTCACCGTCCAGCTGGACGACGGACGGCCGCGCATCCGCATCGGCGGGCCGGTCGTGGCTCGCGGCTACCGGCTGCGCCCGGGCGCCGAGCCGTTCGACACCCGTGACGGCACTCGGTGGTTCACCACGAACGACCTGGGGTCCCTCGACCACGGTCGCCTCACCGTGGTGGGCCGAGCGGACGACGTCATCATCACCGGCGGCGAGAACGTTGCCCCGCAGCAGGTGGAGGCAGTGGTCAGCGAGCTGCCGGGCGTGCGGGAGTGCCTGGTGGTTGGGGTGCCCGACGTGCGGTGGGGTCAGCGGGTCGTCGTCCTCGTCGTGCCGAACGGCTCCGCGTCGGTGGCACGCGACGGAGTCCGGACGGCGGTGAAGAGCGCACTGGGGTCAGCATCGGCCCCGCAGGACCTGCTGCTGGTCGAGGCGATCCCTGCGACCACCGTGGGCAAGCCCGACCGCCGTGCTGCCACCGCGCTGGCAGCACGCATGATCAGCTGATCGCCTGTCCCCCTACCGGTGCAACGGCGCGTCACCGGTGATGAGCCGTTGCGCCGTTGTCGCCACCCTGCCGTACGGTCGGGGCGTGGTTGACGTGAGCGAGTGGTCGGACGACGCCGTGGTGGAGCTGGCGGTGACGCTGCTCGTGGACCGACGTGGCTGGGTGGAGCGTCAGAAGTACCAGGGGAACGGCGACCAGTCGGGGTCGCGCTTGGCCAGGAAGGCGTCGCGTCCCTCGACGGCCTCGTCGGTCATGTAGGCCAGCCGGGTGGCCTCGCCGGCGAACACCTGCTGGCCCACCATGCCGTCGTCGGTGAGGTTGAACGCGAACTTCAGCATGCGTTGCGCGGTGGGGCTCTTGGCCATGATCTCCCGCCCCCACTGCAGGGCGACGGCCTCGAGCTCGTCGTGCGACGCGACCTCGTTCACCGCACCCATCCGCTGCATGGTCTCCGCGTCGTACGTGCGCCCCAGGAAGAAGATCTCGCGAGCGTTCTTCTGGCCGACCATCTTGGCGAGGTAGGCCGACCCGTAGCCGGCGTCGAACGAGCCGACGTCGGCGTCTGTCTGCTTGAACCGGGCGTGCTCGCGGCTCGCGATCGTGAGGTCGCAGACCACGTGCAGGCTGTGCCCCCCACCAGCAGCCCACCCCGGGACGACGGCGATGACGACCTTCGGCATGGTGCGGATGAGCCGCTGCACCTCGAGGACGTGGAGGCGTCCGCCGGCGGCCTTCACGCGCGCCTGGTCGACCGTGTCGGCCGTCTCGCCGTCGGCGTACTGGTAGCCGGACCGTCCGCGGATGCGCTGGTCGCCACCCGAGCAGAACGCCCAGCCGCCGTCGCGAGGGCTCGGTCCGTTGCCGGTGAGCAGCACGCAGCCGACGTCTGGCGTCATGCGAGCGTGGTCGAGCGCCCGGTAGAGCTCGTCGACCGTGCGCGGCCGGAACGCGTTGCGCACCTCCGGTCGGTCGAAGGCGATCCGGACGGCGCCGACGTCCTTCGCCCGGTGGTACGTGATGTCGGTGAAGTCGAAGCCGGGCACCTCGTCCCACTGCGCCGGGTCGAAGGTGTCGGACACGCGCTCGCTGGTCACATCCGCGAGGATAGGCGAGTGCAGCTGACCGGCGACGTCGCCTACCTGCTGGCCGGTGTCGCGCTGCTGGCCGGCGCGGTGCTGCCGCGCCTGCTCCGCCGTCGGGCCATCTCGACCCCCATCGCCTTCGTCGCGGTGGGCCTGCTCATCGGCTTGCTGCCGCTGCCCGGTGGCCACACCGTCACCCCGGTCGGCCACGAGCAGATCACCGAGCACCTGACCGAGGTGACGGTGATCATCGCGCTGATGGGCGTCGGACTGGCGATCGACCGGCCGCTGCACTGGCAGACGTGGGGGACGACGTGGCGTCTGCTGCTGATCGCCATGCCGCTCTGCATCGTGGCTGTGGCCGCCCTCGGCTGGGGACTCATGGGTCTGGCGCCCGCCTCCGCACTCCTGCTGGCAGCGGCGCTGGCGCCGACCGACCCGGTGCTCGCCTCCGACGTGCAGGTCGAGGGCCCCGACGTGGAGGGCGGGGACGCCGAGCCGACGCCCGAGGAGGACGACGAGGTCCGGTTCGGGCTCACATCCGAGGCGGGGCTCAACGACGGCGCGGCGTTCCCCTTCGTGTTCGGGGCCATCCTGCTGGCGGGGTCGTCGACGCACCACGGTGGATGGGGCACCTGGATCGGCTGGTACGTCGTGGGCAAGCTGCTCATCGCGCTCGTCGTCGGAGCGCTGAGCGGGTGGGCACTGACGCGTCTGGCGTTCCGGGCGCCGGTGCGCAGCCTGCGGCTGGCGGAGGCCGGTGAACCGATGCTCGCGATCGCCGCCACGCTCGGCGTCTACGGCCTGACGGACGTGCTCGGCGGCTACGGCTTCGTGGCCGTCTTCGTCGCCGGTGTCTCGCTGCGCTCCTTCCAGCGCACCCATGCCTACCACGCGGCGCTGCACGACTTCGTGGGCCAGCTCGAGCACATGCTGACCTGGATGCTGCTCCTGCTGCTCGGTGCGGCCCTCACCGACGGTCTGCTCGCCTCGCTGACGTGGCAGGGTGTGGTGCTCGCCGTCCTCCTGGTCTTCCTGGTCCGACCCGTGGTCGCCTGGGCTTCCTTGTGGGGCAACGGAATGACGCAGCCGGAGCGGTACGCCACCGCGTTCTTCGGCGTGCGCGGCATCGGTTCGGTCTTCTACCTCGCCTACGCGACCGGCCAGGCGACGTTTCCCGAGCGGCGCGAGCTGTGGTCCACGATGGCCTTCACCGTGGTGCTCTCCGTCGTCGTGCACGGCGTGACGGCGACGCCGGTGATGAACCGGCTGGACGCCGTCCGGGGCCGCGTGAAGGAAGGAGCCGCATGACGCTGCCGCCGCGCGACGAGGTGCTGAGCGACGTCCACGTCGTCCGGCTGCCGATGCTCGTGCGCTTTCGTGGGGTTCTCGAGCGGGAGGTGCTGCTGCTGCGCGGACCGGCCGCCTGGGGCGAGTTCTCGCCGTTCCTCGAGTACGACGACCACGAGGCGTCCCGGTGGCTGGCATCGGCGCTCGAGTGCGCCTGGAGGCCCCCACCGGCACCCGTGCGGGCCTCGGTGCCCGTGAACGCCACCGTCCCGGCTGTCCCCGCCGGCGACGTCGCAGCCGTCCTTGACCGGTTCCTCGGGTGCACCACGGCGAAGGTCAAGGTGGCCGAGCCCGGGCAGACGTTGGCGGACGACGTGAGCCGGGTCGGCGAGGTGCGCCGGCTCCTGGGGCCGTCGGCCCGAGTCCGCGTCGACGCCAACGGTGCCTGGTCGGTCGACGACGCACTCCGGGCGCTGCAGGCGTTGTCGCGCTTCGACCTCGAGTACGCGGAGCAGCCGTGCGCGACGTTGGGCGACCTTGCTGGGTTGCGCCGCTCCCTTGCAGCGCAACGGGTCGACGTGCCGGTCGCAGCCGACGAGAGCATCCGCAAGGCCGAGGACCCGTTGCGCGTGGCGGCTGCGGGCAGTGCCGACGTCGTCGTCGTCAAGGTGGCGCCGCTGGGCGGGGTGCACGCCGCACTCGAGGTGGCCGAGGGGTGCGGCCTCCCGGTCGTCGTGTCGTCAGCCCTCGACACCAGCGTCGGCATCGCGGCCGGGGTGGCGCTCGCAGCGGCTCTCCCGCAGCTGCCGTTCGCGTGCGGGCTGGGCACCGTGGGGCTGTTCGAGCGAGACGTCACCGCCGAGCCGCTGCGTCCCGTCGAGGGCTCGTTGTCGGTCGGGTCGCTGCCTGTGACGCCTGGAGCCGACCGGCTGGCCGAGCTGGCCGCTCCTCCCGAACGGCAGCGCTGGTGGCGAGAGCGTCTGGCCCGCTGCTATGACGTGCTGTCGTCCCAGCCCTGAGCGCGTGATCTCACGCGCCGCGCGGCCCGCGGCGGTGGCGACCGGCCATCCGGCAGGATGGCGACCGTGAACCCCGCGACCGCTCTGGCGACGGTGCTCGTCGACGAGCTCGTGCGCCACGGTGTGCGCGACGCGGTGCTCTGCCCCGGCTCCCGGTCCGCGCCGCTCGCGTTCGCGTTGAAGGCGGCGGACGACGACGGACGCCTCCGCCTGCACGTGCGCACCGACGAGCGCTCGGCCGCCTTCCTCGCGCTCGGGCTGGCCAAGGGGAGCAACCGGGTGGTGGCGGTCGTCACGACGTCGGGCACGGCGGTGGCGAACCTGCACCCCGCCGTCCTCGAGGCTTCGCACACCGGCGTCCCGCTGCTGCTGCTGACTGCCGACCGGCCTCCCGAGCTGCGCGGCACCGGCGCGAACCAGACCACGCGGCAGGTGAGCATCTTCGGTGACGCCGTGCGCTGGCAGCACGACCTCGGTGTGCCGGACGACCGACCGGGTCAGGTCACGACCTGGCGGTCGACCGTGTCGCGCGCCGTGCTCGCAGCCACGGCAGCACGCGGCGGCTTCGCCGGTCCGGTGCACCTCAACCTGCCGCTGCGGGAACCTCTCGTGCCCGAGCGCGGCACCGCGTTCACGCAGACCTTCGGCGGCCGAGCGGACGGCGCGCCCTGGACGTCGGCCCGAGCCGTGCCGGCACCGCCGCCACCGTCGCCGTGGTGGCCTTCGAGCCCGGACGACGGCCGCACGCTCGTGCTCGTGGGGGACCTCCCCGCGGCGGCGCCCGGGCGAACCGACTGGGGTGCCGCCGCCGCGGGCCTCGCGGAGTCGCAGGGCTGGCCCGTCGTGGCGGAGCCGTCGAGCGCCGGCGCGTGGGCACGCGCCCTCGCGGGCGGTTCGCTGCTGCTGGCGTGCGACGACTGGCTCGACCAGCACCGCCCGGACCGGGTCGTGGTCGTCGGGCGCGTGACCCTCGCCCGCCCGGTTGCCCGACTGCTCCGTGACGACCGCGTGCGGGTGGACCTCGTGTCCGACGACCCGGTCTGGCCGGACCCGGCCGGTCGCGTGCGCCAGGTGCTGCCCTTGCGGGCGTTGGCCGACGCCGAGATCCTGACCAGCGAACCGGCCACCACGCCGTGGCTCGCCGCCTGGCAGCGGGCGTCCGAGGCTGTCTCGGCCGCGACGTGCACCGCCCGCCAGCGCCAGTGGCCGACCGGGATCGCCGTGGCCGCAACGGTTCTCGAGTCGCTGGCGGGCGACAGCACGCTCGTCGTGGGCTCGTCGAACGCCGTCCGCGACCTCGACCTCGTCGGGGGCGGGCGGGGTCCGGCCGTCACGGCCAACCGGGGGTTGGCGGGGATCGACGGCCTGCTGTCCACGGCGTGCGGCGTCGCCCTGACGACGGACCGGCCGACCTACGCGCTGGTCGGCGACCTGACCTTCGCGCACGACGCGGCGGCCCTGCAGGTCGGACCGTCTGAGCCCCGGCCGGACCTGACGATCGTGGTGGTCAACGACGACGGCGGCGGCATCTTCACGCTGCTCGAACCGGGTGAGCCCGAGCACTCGGAGACGTTCGAGCGCGTCTTCGGCACGCCGCTCGGCCTGGACCTGGCGTCCCTGTGCGGTGCGACGGGCACGCCGCACGTGCTCGTGCAGTCGCCGGACCAGCTGCGTGCGGAGCTCAGCAGCCCGCCGTCCGGCCTTCGCGTGCTCGAGGTGCGCGTCGACCGTGCCGGTCACCGCGAAGCGCGCGAACGGCTGCGCGACGCCGCCGTGGCCGCGCTCGCGCACCTCTGACGGCTTGCGCCCGTACCGACGGGCAGGGCCACTGCGGCCAGATCGCGGTCGACGGCGCTGGGCGCCGATTGGTCCTGCCGGTCGGACCGGATCAGACCGCACCGCCCAGCGCGTCCCGCATCGGCACCAGCTTGGCGTCCGACTCCGCGAGCTCGGACGACGGGTCCGAGCCGGCCACGATGCCGCAGCCGGCGAACAGGCGCAGGGTGCGAGAGCCGCCCGGTCCGGTCTCGTCGTCCGGCACGATCTCGGCGCACCGCAGGGCGATGCCCCACTCGCCGTCACCTCGGGCGTCGATCCAGCCGACCGGTCCGGCGTAGCGGCCGCGGTCCATGCCCTCGAGCTCGCGGATGAGGTCGCGCGCTGCGTCGGTGGGCGTGCCGCAGACCGCAGCGGTGGGGTGCAGCGCCGCAGCCAGCCGCAGCGACGTGGCGCCGTCCGCGAGCACGCCGGCGACGTCCGTGGCCAGGTGCATGACGTTCGGCAGGTGCAGCACGAACGGCGACTCGGGCACGTTCATCGACGAGCAGTGCGGCGCGAGCGCCTCCGCCAGCGACCGGACGGCGTACTCGTGCTCCTCGAGGTCCTTGCTGGAGCGCGCGAGGGACCCTGCCAGCGCCAGGTCGTGGACGTCGTCCCCGGTGCGACGGATCGTGCCGGCGAGCACCCGCGAGTGCACGAGCCCTCGTTCGAGGCGCACCAGCAGCTCAGGCGTGGCCCCCACCAGGCCGTCGACCGCGAACGTCCAGCAGCCGTCGTACCGCTCGCCCAGGCCCTGCAGCAGCCAGCGCTCGTCGACCGGGTGCTCGGTGCGGGCGATGAGGTCGCGGGCGAGCACGACCTTGTCGACGTCGCCGGCGCCGATGCGCTCGACCGCCCGGGACACTGCGGTCTCCCAGCTGGCGCTGGACAGGGCGCCGTCGGCGTAGGCCACCTCGCCCGGGCACGGCACCTGGAGCGGGCGCAGCCGCGGGCGCAGGCCGGGCAGGGCCCCGGTGGCGCTGGTCGTCGTGACCCACCACCGCCCGTCGCGATGGCCCACGACGGTCTGCGGCACCACGAGGACACCACCGCTGCCGGACTGCGGGTCGAACGCGAACGAGCCGAAGGCCACCGGCCCCGTGCCCGGCACGGTGACCTCGTCGCGGACGACGGCGGTCGCCGCCAGCTCGCGCCACCAGCGCTCGGCGTCGGCGAACCGGTCGGGCCCGGTGGTGCGGAACCGCGCGGCCTCGCCCCAGCCCACGAGCCCCTCGCCGCGCCGCACCCAGCTCAGGGCGCGTCGCTCGGGCAGCAGCTTCAGCAGGGGTCCTGGGTCGGCGAGGGCACGGGTCCGGACGACGAGCGGCGCGACGGCGGCGGCGTCGGGCGCGGTGGTCGGGGCGCTCACGAGGACGAGCGTACGACCCGCGGCGTGCGCCGCATGCTGCGAGTCCCCGGAGCGCACCTTCTCGACAACCTGCACGTCTGGCCGGTGCTGGATTGCGCCGGCCGCGGGCGTGGAGGTTCTGGGGAGGGTGCATGTCTGGCCGGTCCGGGGCGTGCACGTTCTGGGAAAGGTGCGGCGTCGGCGTGCCGGCGCATGCGCCAGGATGGCCACGTGAGCAGAGCCAGCCTGGACAAGCGCCCGCGCGAGGTCGCCGCCATGTTCGACGACGTGGCGGCCCGCTACGACGTGACGAACGACGTGCTGTCGATGGGCCAGGACCGACTCTGGCGCCGCGCCGTCGTGCGCGCGGTCGACGCCCGGCCGGGGGAGCGCGTCCTCGACCTGGCCGCCGGCACCGGCACGAGCAGCGAGCCGTTCGTGCGCGCGGGTGCGGACGTCGTCCCGGCCGACTTCTCGCTCGGCATGCTGCGCGTGGGCAAGGCCCGTCGTCCGGACCTGGGGTTCACGGCTGGCGACGCGACGCGGCTGCCGTTCGCGGACGCGTCCTTCGACGCCGTCACGATCTCCTTCGGGCTGCGCAACGTGGTCGACACCGCCGCGGCGCTGCGCGAGATGCTGCGTGTCACCAGGCCGGGCGGCCGCCTGCTCGTGTGCGAGTTCAGCCGCCCTGTCTGGGCGCCCTTCCGCCTGGTCTACCTCAACTACCTCATGCGCGCCCTGCCCGCGGTCGCTCGCAAGGTCAGCTCGGACCCGGAGTCGTACGTCTACCTCGCCGAGTCCATCCGGGCCTGGCCGGACCAGCGCGAGCTCGCCCGGATGATCGCGGACGCCGGCTGGGAGCGGGTGGGCTGGCGTGACCTGACCGGTGGCGTGGTGGCGCTGCACCGGGCACGTCGGCCACTCTGAGCGGTCCCGTCCCGGCGTCGGCCGGCCCGACGTCGTCCGAGATGCGACGCCCGGTGGCCCGGGGTTGACTGACGTGGCAACGCCGCGCGGCGCCCCGCGGGGGCCGCGAGGCACCAGACCGACGAGGGAGCACGGCATGGGCCTGGACGACAAGATCGACAACGAGGCCGAGGACCTGAAGGGCAAGGCCAAGGAGGCCGCCGGCAAGGCCACGGACGACGAGAGCATGGAGGCCGAGGGCAAGGGCGACCAGTTCGGTGCCCACGTGAAGAAGGCCGGCGAGAACGTCAAGGACGCCTTCAAGAGCTGAGCTCGGCTGGCGCGAGGAGTAGGCGTCGCGCCGGGGCGGCGATCATCGGCCCCGGCGCGGGGCCTACACTCTCGACCGACTTCGTGAAAGCAATCACAAGCCGGGCCACGGCGGCTGACGGGCAGGGCCTGTCGACCGCCACGACCCCGCCGGACACGGCGCCTGGAGACGTCCTAGGGTGGGCGACGACCCGGTCGGTGGCTCGTCGGGGACGCCCTAGGATTGGGCCGCCTTCGCGGAGCCACCGTAGGAACCCGAACAAGAGGGGAGCGAGACCGGCGTGAACCCGTACGTGCCGATTCTCGTCCTGTTCGCCATCGGCGCGGGATTCGCCGCCTTCTCGCTGTTCGCGGCGTCGATCGCGGGTCCGAAGCGCTACAACCGCGCCAAGCTGGACGCGTACGAGTGCGGCATCCAGCCGACTCCCCACGCCGCGGGTGGCGGTCGCTTCCCGGTCAAGTACTACCTGACCGCCATGCTGTTCATCATCTTCGACATCGAGTCGGTGTTCCTGTTCCCCTTCGCCGTGGGCTTCGGCAACCTCGGGGTGTTCGCGCTCGTCGAGATGGTGCTCTTCATCGTCACCGTGTTCATCGCGTACGCCTACGTGTGGCGGCGCGGCGGACTGGAATGGGACTGAGGTCGCTCGCCAATGGGTATCGAGGAGAAGCTCCCCGCGGGCTTTCTGCTGACGACGGTCGAGGACCTCGTCGGCTACATGCGCAAGAGCTCCGTCTGGCCGGCCACGTTCGGTCTCGCGTGCTGCGCGATCGAGATGATGGCGGTCGGCACGCCTGACTACGACATCGCCCGGTTCGGCATGGAGCGCTTCAGCGCCACCCCGCGCCAGGCCGACCTCATGATCGTCGCCGGCCGCGTGAGCCAGAAGATGGCGCCGGTCCTGCGGCAGATCTACGACCAGATGGCCGACCCGAAGTGGGTCATCTCGATGGGTGTCTGCGCCAGCAGCGGCGGGATGTTCAACAACTACGCGATCGTCCAGGGGGTCGACCACGTCGTACCGGTCGACGTGTACCTGCCCGGCTGCCCGCCGCGACCCGAGATGCTGCTGAACGCGATCCTGGCGCTCCACGAGCAGATCCAGTCGATGCCGCTCGGCGTCAACCGCGAGAAGGCGGTCCAGGCGGTGGAGGAGGCGGCGCTGGCTGCCACCCCGACGTCCCAGATGGGGGGGCTGCTGCGGTGAGCGCCGAGATCCCGGGCGGCGAGTCGGAGCGCGGCCGGCCCGACGCGGACCGCGAGCCGGACGACCGCCCCAGCGACAACCACCCGGCCGAGCAGGTGCGGCCGGACGCGCACGTCGCCCAAGAGGCCGCCCCCACCACCCGGGAGGCTCAGGACGCCGCCCTGGTCGACCAGCCGACGGCCGTGGCCACCACCGAGGCCGAGCCCGAGGTCGTCGACCTGCGTCGCGGCGCGTTCGGTGCGCACGACACCGGCGACACGTCCGGCTACGGCGGCCTCCGACGGCCGGTGGTCTTCCCGGCCCCCGCCCAGCGGCCGCTCGACGGCTGGTGGGAAGGCGTCGCGCAGGTGCTGTCCACGGTGCTGCCCGAGGACGACGTCACGTTCGACGCGGCGATCGAGAAGATCGTCACCGACCGCGGCGAGATGACGCTGTACGTACGGCGCGAGTACCTGCTGCCCGTCGCGCGGCGGCTGCGGGACGAGCCGGAGCTGCGGTTCGAGGTCTGCAGCGGCGTGAGCGGCGTCCACTACCCGAACGACATAGGTCGCGAGCTGCACGCCGTGTACCACCTGCTGTCGATCACCCACGGCGCTCGCCGCGTCCGCCTCGAGGTCGTCTGCCCCGACGCCGACCCCCACATCCCGTCGGTGGTGTCGGTGTGGCCGGGCAACGACTGGCACGAGCGCGAGACCTGGGACATGTTCGGCATCCGGTTCGACGGGCACCCGTCGCTCACGAGGATCCTCATGCCGGACGACTGGCCGGGCCACCCGCAGCGCAAGGACTACCCCCTCGGCGGCATCCCGGTGGAGTACAAGGGCGCCGAGATCCCGCCCCCCGACGAGCGGAGGTCGTACAGTTGATGAGCGACCAGACGATCAGCCCGGACCCCACGGAACCGGTCCGGACGGCGCAGCGTCAGGCGGCCGAGCTCGACCCGTACGGTCTCACCGACGCCGAAGGGCCCGCGTCGGGACGCGTGTTCAACGTGTCCGACTACGGCGACTGGGACGACGTCGCCGAGGAGGCGGCAGCGCTCGGCGAGGAGCGCATCGTCGTCAACATGGGTCCCCAGCACCCGTCCACGCACGGGGTGCTGCGGCTCATCCTCGAGATCGACGGCGAGACGGTCACCGAGGCGCGAGCCGGCATCGGCTACCTGCACACCGGCATCGAGAAGAACATGGAGTACCGCACCTGGACGCAGGGCGTCACGTTCTGCACGCGCATGGACTACCTGACGCCGTTGTTCCAGGAGGCCGCCTTCTGCATGGGTGTCGAGCGGCTGCTCGGCATCACCGACCAGATCCCGGAGCGCGTCAACATCATCCGGGTGCTGATGATGGAGCTCACGCGCATCTCCTCGCACCTGGTCGCCGTGGCCACCGGTGGCATGGAGATGGGCGCGACCACGGTCATGACCGTCGGTTTCCGCGAGCGCGAGAAGATCCTCTCGGTGATCGAGATGATCACCGGCCTGCGCATGAACAACGCGTACATCCGCCCGGGCGGCGTGATCCAGGACCTGCCGCCGGGCGCCATCGACCGGATCCGCGACATGATCCCGTCGGTGCGCAAGGGGCTGCGTGAGCTCGAGGCCCTGCTCAACGAGAACCCGGTGCTCAAGGGCCGCATGGTCGACGTCGGCTACCTCGACCTCACCGGCTGCATCGCCCTCGGCGTCACGGGCCCGATCCTGCGGGCCACCGGCTTGCCGTACGACCTCCGCAAGGTCGCCCCCTACTGCGGCTACGAGACGTACGACTTCGACGTCGTCACCCGTGACACCTGCGACGCCTACGGCCGCTACCGCATCCGGATCGACGAGTGCTACGAGTCGCTGAGCATCATCAGCCAGGCGGCCGACCGGCTGCAGTCCACGCCGGGCCCGGTCATGGTGGAGGACAAGAAGATCGCCTGGCCGGCGCAGCTCGCCATCGGCGCGGACGGCATGGGCAACAGCCTGGACCACATCCGTCACATCATGAACAACTCGATGGAGGCGCTCATCCACCACTTCAAGCTGGTGACGGAGGGCTTCCGCGTACCGGCGGGCCAGGTCTACCAACCGGTGGAGTCCCCGAAGGGCGAGCTCGGTGCTCACCTGGTCAGCGACGGCGGCACGCGCCCGTACCGGGCACACTTCCGTGACCCGAGCTTCAACAACCTGCAGGCCGTGGCGGCGATGTGCGAGGGCGGCCAGGTGGCCGACGTGGTCGTCGCCGTGGCCTCCATCGACCCCGTGATGGGAGGGGTGGACCGCTGATGTCGGTCTCCGACGACTACCCGAACGCCGAGCTCGCGCAGACGGCGCGTCCGGCGACGGGTTTCCCGGACGACGTGCGGGCCCGCCTCGACGCGGATGCCGCGCTGGTCCTGGCGCGCTACCCCGAGCCCCGGTCGGCACTTCTCCCCCTGCTGCACCTGGTGCAGAGCGAGGAGGGGTACGTCAGCCCGCGGGGCATCGAGTTCTGCGCACAGCTGCTGGGCCTGACGACCGCCGAGGTCGCCGGGGTCGCGACGTTCTACACCCAGTACAAGCGACGTCCCAACGGGGAGTACACGGTGGGCGTCTGCACCAACACCCTGTGCGCGGTCATGGGCGGGGACGCCATCTTCGACTCGCTCTCGCGGCACCTCGACGTCGGTCACGACGAGACGACCGAGGACGGCAAGATCACCCTCGAGCGCGTGGAGTGCAACGCGGCCTGCGACTACGCGCCGGTGATGATGGTCAACTGGGAGTTCTTCGACAACCAGACGCCGCAGAGCGCTCGTCAGGTCGTCGACCAGCTGCGCGAGGGCATTCCCGTCCAGCCCAGTCGGGGCGCGTCCTCGGTGTGCTCCTTCAAGCAGATGTCGCGGGTGCTGGCCGGGTTCTCCGACGGACGCGCCGACGAGGGTCCAGGGGCCGGGCCGTCAAGCCTCGTCGGCCTCGAGCTCGCCAAGGAGCGGGGCTGGTCGGCGCCGTCCGCGGACGGCGACGAGCGCACCGGTGGCGGCCAGCAGGACGCGCCGGCGCGGCAGCGCACCGACACGGAGGTCGCGGCCGAGCACGTCGCGTCGCCGTCGGCTCCGAGCTCCAGCGACGCCGCCGTGGCCCCCGGCCAGGGCGGGGCGGCCCCCGCGGGGGACGACGAGGCGACCCCGCGCAACGAGCGACTGCCCGAGGGTGACAGCGGCCACGACGACACGAACGTCGCCGAGGGCGACGCCCTGAGCGACCACACCGGTGACGAGCGCAAGGGCGAGGAGGCCTGACATGGCGACGACCTTGACGCCGGTCCTCACCGCCACGTGGGGCGAGGAGCGCTCGTGGACCCTCGACACCTACGAGCGGTCCGGCGGCTACCAGGCCCTGCGCAGCGCGCTGGGCAGCACGCCGTCCGACATCATCGACACCGTCAAGAGCTCCGGACTGCGCGGTCGTGGTGGGGCCGGGTTCCCGACGGGCCTGAAGTGGAGCTTCCTCCCGCCGCCGGACGGCGGTCCCCGTTATCTCGTGGTCAACGCCGACGAGTCGGAGCCGGGCACCTGCAAGGACATCCCGCTGATGATGGCGGCACCGCAGCTGCTCGTCGAGGGCGTGGCCATCACGTCCTTCGCGATCGGCTGCAACCACGCCTTCATCTACGTGCGTGGCGAGGTCCTCCACGTCTACCGCCGTCTGATGCGGGCGGTCGAGGAGGCCTACGCCAAGGGCTACCTGGGCACCAACATCCTCGGCTCGGGCTTCGACCTGGACGTCACCGTCCACGCCGGCGCCGGCGCCTACATCTGCGGCGAGGAGACCGCGCTCCTCGACTCGCTCGAGGGCCGCCGCGGGCAGCCGCGGCTGAAGCCGCCGTTCCCTGCGGTGGCTGGGCTGTACGCGCGGCCGACGGTGGTCAACAACGTCGAGTCCATCGCCAGCGTGCCGTCGATCATCTCTCGCGGCGCCGACTGGTTCAGCTCGATGGGCACCGAGAAGTCCGCGGGCTTCGGCATCTTCAGCCTCTCGGGCCACGTCGCCCGGCCCGGTCAGTACGAGGCGCCGCTCGGTATCACGCTGCGCGAGCTGCTCGACATGGCGGGCGGCATGCGCGACGGCAACGCGCTGAAGTTCTGGACGCCGGGAGGCTCGTCGACGCCGATCTTCACCGCCGAGCACATCGACGTCCCGCTCGACTTCGAGTCGGTCGGCGCGGCCGGGTCCATGCTCGGCACGCGCGCGCTGCAGATCTTCGACGAGACCACGTGCGTGGTGCGAGCCGTCGACCGCTGGAACGACTTCTACGCGCACGAGTCCTGCGGCAAGTGCACTCCGTGCCGCGAGGGCACGTACTGGATGCGTGAGGTGCTCAACCGCCTGGAGAAGGGACGGGGGACCGAGGACGACCTCGACAAGCTGCTCGACATGTGCGACAACATCCTCGGTCGAGCGTTCTGCGCCCTCGGTGACGGCGCGACGAGCCCGGTGGCGTCCAGCATCAAGTACTTCCGCGACGAGTACATCAGCCACCTGGTCGAGGGTGGCTGCCCCTTCGACCCCTCCGCCTCCGCGCTGTTCGCGCCCGAGGCGATCGGAGCGTCATGACGGTCACCACACCCGCCGGCGGCGAGAAGAGCGCTGCGGCACCGGAGAACCAGGTCACCCTCACCATCGACGGGGTCGAGGTGAGCGTGCCCAAGGGCACCCTGGTCATCCGCGCCGCCGAGGAGCTCGGTGTCTACATCCCGCGGTTCTGCGACCACCCGCTGCTCGACCCGATCGGCGCCTGCCGACAGTGCCTGGTGGAGGTCGCGACCCCCGGGCCGGACGGGTCGATGCGCGGCATGCCGAAGCCGCAGGCGTCGTGCACGCTGGCGGTCAGCGAGGGCATGGTCGTCAAGACCCAGCGCACCTCGCCGGTCGCCGACAAGGCCCAGCACGGCAACATCGAGTTCCTGCTCGTGAACCACCCGCTCGACTGCCCCGTCTGCGACAAGGGTGGCGAGTGCCCGCTGCAGAACCAGTCGCTGTCGAACGGGTACGCCGAGGCCCGCTTCACGGACGTCAAGCGCACCTACCCGAAGCCGATCAACATCTCGAGCCAGGTGCTGCTCGACCGCGACCGCTGCATCCTGTGCACGCGGTGCACGCGGTTCAGCGAGGAGATCGCAGGCGACCCGTTCATCATGATGCTGGAACGCGGCGCCCTGCAGCAGGTGGGGATCTACGAGAAGCAGCCGTTCGAGAGCTACTTCAGCGGCAACACGGTGCAGATCTGCCCGGTGGGTGCGCTGACCGGCTCGTCGTACCGCTTCCGCGCCCGCCCGTTCGACCTGGTCTCGAACCCGACGATCTGCGAGCACTGCGCGGCAGGCTGCGCGCTGCGCACGGACTCCCGTCGCAACCGCGTGATGCGCCGCATGGCCGGCGACGACCCGGCGGTGAACGAGGAGTGGAACTGCGACAAGGGCCGCTGGGCCTTCACCTACGCGACGGTCGACCGGCTGACGCACCCGATGGTGCGGGACGAGGAGACCGGTGAGCTCGTCGTCGTCTCCTGGCCCGAGGCGCTCGACATCGCCGCCAAGGGTCTCGCGCGGGCCCGGGACGCCGGCGGCGTCGGTGTGCTCACCGGCGGGCGCGTGACCCACGAGGACGCTTTCGCCTACGCGAAGTTCGCCCGTCTCGCCCTCGGCACCAACGACGTCGACTTCCGCTCGCGCCCGCAGTCCGACGAGGAGGCGCAGTTCCTGGCGCACCACGTCGCCGGCGAGTGGGTCGGGGCCGGCGGCGTGAGCTACGCCGAGCTGGAGCAGGCGCCTGCGGTGCTGCTCGTCGGGTTCGAGCCGGAGGAGGAGTCGCCGATCGTCTTCCTCCGCCTGCGCAAGGCCGCGCGCAAGCACGGCCAGCAGGTCGTCTCGGTCGGCAGCTGGGTCACGCCCGGCCTGGCGAAGGCCAAGGGCCGACTCGTCTCCGCGGCTCCCGGCACCGAGCCGGAGGTGCTCGACGCCATCGCCGCCGGGCACGAGTCGGTGAGCGACACCAGCGAGCTGCTCCGGCGTGAGGGTGCGGTGATCCTCGTCGGCGAGCGGCTGGGCATGGTGCCCGGCGGGCTCTCCGCGGCGCTGCGCCTGGCCGAGGCCACCGGGGCGCGGCTGGCCTGGGTACCCCGCCGGGCCGGTGACCGGGGCGCCGTGGAGGCAGGGGCCCTGCCCGGCCTGCTGCCCGGTGGTCGTCCGGTCAGTGACGCGGCCGCGCGCGTCGACGTGGCCACCTCGTGGGGTGCCGGCTCCCTCCCCGAGACGCCGGGACGGGCCACCGACGCGATCGTGGCCGCCGCGGCGGCCGGGGAGCTCGAGGGCCTGCTGGTCGGCGGTGTCGACCCCGGCGACCTCGCTGACCCGGACACGGCGCTCGCCGCGCTGGATGCGGCCTTCGTCGTCTCGCTCGAGATCCGGCCGAGCGCCGTGACCGAGCGGGCCGACGTCATCCTCCCGGTCGCGGCGGTCGCCGAGAAGTCCGGCACGTTCTGGGACTGGGAGGGTCGGGAGCGGCCGTTCGAGGTGGTGCTCGAGACGTCCCACCTGAGTGACTACCGCGTCCTCGACATGCTCGCGGACGAGATGGACGTGCCGCTCGGCCTGCGCGACGTCACGCAGGTCCGACGTCAGATCGCCGAGCTCGGCAGCTGGGACGGCGACACCGCACCGGCACCCACGGTCGCCGCGTCGGAGCCCCCGGACGTGGGTCCCGGCCAGGCCGTCCTCGCCAGCTGGCGGCTGCTGCTGGACGCCGGTCGCATGCAGGACGGTGAGCCGTGGCTGGCCGGTACGGCCCGTCGTCCGGTCGCGCGACTCTCGCCCGCGACGGCGCAGGAGGTCGGCGTCGCCGAGGGTGACCCGCTCACCGTCGCGACGACCTCCGGCTCCATCACGCTGCCGGTGCTGCTGACCGAGCTGCCGGAGCGGGTCGTCTGGTTGCCCACGAACCAGGTCGGCGCGCCGGTGCGCGAGCTCCTGCGCGCCGATGCCGGGGCGGTCGTCCAGCTCTCCCGCGGAGGTGTCGCATGAGCAGCGTCCTGCTGGCTGCCGCCCGTCCCGGCGCGGCGGACTTCAGCGAAGAGACCTGGTGGCTGGTGATCATCAAGGCCGTTGCCATCTTCGCCTTCCTCGTCCTGACGACGCTGATCCTGATCTGGGCGGAGCGCCGCATCATCGGCCGCATGCAGCAGCGCCCCGGCCCGAACCGCACCGGACCGTTCGGGCTGCTGCAGACCCTGGCCGACGGCGTGAAGCTCGCGCTCAAGGAAGACATCGTCCCGGCGACGGCCGAGAAGGTCGTGTACGTCATGGCGCCGGGCATCGCCTGTGCCATGGCCTTCGTCTCGTTCTCGATCATCCCGTTCGGCCCGAACGTCAGCATCGGCGGCCACAGCACCCCCCTGCAGCTGACCGACATCCCGATCGCCGTGATCTTCGTGCTGGCCGCGGCGAGCGTCGGGGTGTACGGCATCCTGCTCGCCGGCTGGGCGTCGGGGTCGACGTACCCCCTGCTGGGCGGCATGCGCTCGGCGGCGCAGATCATCAGCTACGAGATCGCGATGGGCCTGTCGTTGGTGGCCGTCTTCATCTACGCGGGTTCGATGTCGACGTCCGAGATCGTCGCGGCGCAGGAGAACCTCTGGTTCATCATCCCGGCCTTCTTCTCGTTCGCTGTCTACGTCATCACGATGTTCGGTGAGACGAACCGTCTCCCGTTCGACCTGGCCGAGGGCGAGGGCGAGCTGACCGGCGGTTTCCACACCGAGTACTCGTCGCTGAAGTTCGCCCTCTTCTTCCTGGCCGAGTACGTCAACATGGTGACCGTCTCGGCCCTGGCCACCACCCTGTTCCTCGGTGGTTGGCGCGCTCCTTGGCCGTTGTCGCTGGTCGGTGACGACGTGCTCAACACCGGCTGGTGGCCGATCCTCTGGTTCGTCATCAAGCTCTGGCTGTTCCTCTTCCTCTTCGTCTGGGTGCGCGGCTCGCTGCCTCGCGTGCGCTACGACCAGTTCATGCGCTTCGGCTGGAAGTTCCTCATCCCGGCCAGCCTCGTCTGGATCGTCGCGGTCGCCGTCATCCAGGGCACGCGCCTGTTCACCCAGACGAGCCGTACCCAGACGTTCGTGATCATCGGCGTGCTCGCCGTCGTCGGACTCGCCATCGGCTGGTTCTCGGACTCGAGAGCCGCAGCGGCCGACCGTCCCCGTGGCGGCTGGCAGCTGGGTGAGGTCGACCCCTTCGAGGGCGGGCACCCGGTGCCACCGCTGCCCGGGCAGGAGGTGCTCGTCAGCCGCGGCCCGGCCACGGACCGAGCGCTGACCGCTGCGGGCACCGCACCGCAGGAGGAGCCCCGTGGCTGACGACCCCCAGGACCCGAGGATCGGGCACACCCAGCCCCCGGACGTCGACAAGGGCAAGAAGGAGACCGCGCTCGACCGGTTCCTCGCGCCGGTCGCCGGCTTCGGCGTCAGCTTCTCGACGATGTTCCGCAAGGTCGCGACCGAGGAGTACCCGGAGGAGAAGCGCCCGACCCAGCCACGGTGGCACGGTCGGCACCAGCTCAACCGGCACCCCGACGGCCTCGAGAAGTGCATCGGCTGCGAGCTCTGTGCCTGGGCCTGCCCGGCCGACGCCATCTACGTCGAGGCCGCCGACAACACCGAGGACCAGCGGTACTCGCCCGGTGAGCGTTACGGCCGCGTCTACCAGATCAACTACACGCGGTGCATCTTCTGCGGCTACTGCATCGAGGCGTGCCCGACGCGGGCGCTCACGATGACGAACGAGTACGAGCTCGCCGACAGCAGCCGCTCGCGCCTGATCTTCACCAAGGAGCAGCTGCTCGCGCCGCTCCAGCAGGGCATGCTCATGCCGCCCCACCCGATGCCGGACGGCGCGAACGACAAGACGTACTACCGGGGCGAGGTCGTCGGCGCGACGCCCGAGCAGCAGGCGTGGGTGGACGCTCGCGAGGCGGAGGCGGCTGCCGAGGACGAGCTGCTGGACTCCGGTCTGGCGGACGTGGAGGGCGAACGGTGACCGCGATGCTGACCGCCGTGCCGGCCGTCGTCCGCGACACGAGCGGGGCCGAGGCCGTGCTCTTCTGGATCCTCGGGCCGCTCATGGTGCTGGCGGCCCTGGGCCTGCTGTTCGCCAAGAAGGCGGTGCACGCCGCGCTGGGCGTCGCCTTCGTGATGGTGGCCCTGGGCGTCTTCTACCTGGCCCAGGACGCCGACTTCCTGGGCGTCATCCAGGTGTTCGTCTACACCGGCGCCGTCATGATGCTGTTCCTCTTCGTCCTGATGCTGGTCGGCATCGACTCGTCCGACTCGCTGGTGGAGACGATCAAGGGCCAGCGCTGGGCCGGCCTGCTGCTGGCGCTGGCGCTCGGAGCCCTCCTCGTCGCCGGTGTCGGCTCGGTGACCTTCGGCCGGGCGCAGGGCCTGGACGAGGCGAACGCCGACGGCAACGTCATGGGCGTAGCCGCGAAGATCTTCAGCCAGTACGTGTGGACGTTCGAGGTGACCAGCGCCTTGCTGATCACCGCAGCGCTGGGGGCCATGGTGCTCGCGCACCGGGAGCGCCTCGGCAAGCGGCGCACGCAGCGCGACCTGTCTGTGCTGCGGTTCCGCAAGGGCGAGAACGTGGCGGGCCTGCCGGCTCCCGGGGTGTTCGCGCGGCACAACGCCGTCGACACCCCCGCCCTCCTGCCGGACGGCACGCCGAGCGCGCTGTCCGTCTCCCGCGTGCTGCGCGCACGTCAGCAGGTGCGACCGGCTGACCAGTTCGGCACCGACGTGGCTCGGGTGGAGGACGACGTGGAGCAAGGAGGACGTCGATGAACCTCGACAACTACATCTACCTGTCCTGCATCCTGTTCGGGATCGGCACGGCGACGGTGCTGGTGCGCCGCAACGCCATCGTCGTCTTCATGGGCATCGAGCTGATGCTCAACGCCGCCAACCTCGCCTTCGTCACCTTCGCCCGCATGCAGGGCACCCTGGACGGCCAGGTGGTCGCCCTCTTCGTCATGCTGGTGGCTGCCGCCGAGGTGGTGGTCGGGCTCGCGATCATCATGAGCATCTTCCGGGCTCGGCGGTCCGCCTCCGTCGACGACGCCAACCTCCTGCGGCTCTGACCGGGCACCGGACGGTCCGCACCGACCCCGCTCTCCACCAGGCCAGCAGCCAGATCACCCGAACGGAATCGATACGCAGATGACCACGACATCGGCACTCGTCGCCGAGGGCGCGCTGCACGTCCAGCCTGCCTCGGGGGCGTTCTCGCTCACCTGGCTGCTGATCGGCTTCCCGGTGCTGGGCACCGTCGTCCTCATGGTGGTCGGCCGCCGCACCAACCGGTGGGGCGCCTACTTCGGGGCGGCGATGTCGTGGGCGTCGTTCGTGATCGCGGCGATCCTGTTCGTGACGATGCTCGGCCGCGACTCCGGCGAGCGGGCCATCGGCCAGCACCTGTTCAGCTGGGTGCCCGCCGGGTCGTTCCAGGTGGACGCCGGCCTGCTGCTGGACCCGCTGTCCCTCGCCTTCGTCCTGCTCATCACCTTCGTGGGCTCGCTGATCCACGTCTACTCGATCGCCTACATGGCCGACGACCCGGACCGGCGCCTCTTCTTCAGCTACCTCAACCTCTTCGTCGCCGCGATGCTG
>DASSTJ010000128.1:0-2937 GCA_035707965.1 Actinomycetales bacterium | reverse complement strand
GAGGCGAGGAGCCGCATCACCGGGTCCGGCGCGTAGTGCTCCTCGGCGGACCGGATCAGGGACTCTCGGTTGCCTGGAAGGGCGTTGCCGTCAAGGAAACGCGCGATCTCCGACCGCATCTTGACGTCCGCCTGGTCCATGCCGGCCGGGGTGCCACCCTCGTCGCCGGTGACCATCCCACGCTGGCCGGTCGCGGTGTTCTCGTCGAGCGGCTCGGGGTCACGCCACTCCTCGGCCCTGGTGCTGTGGCCTCCCTTGACCAGGCCCTGGGTCTCGTGAGCGAGCTCTTCGTCCTCTCGCGGCCCCACCGCGCCGCTGTGCTGCTCGCTCATCGGCGGCCTCCTGACATGCGCGTCATCGACGTACTCCGTCCCTCGAGGTGCACCCTCGATGCGTTGTCGTCACCGTGACGGTGCTGGCTTCCTGTGCGCGGCCTCCTACCCCTGCCCTCGGGTGCCGTTCCCGCTGCGGAGGCGCACCAGGAGTGCGACGAGCCCCGCCAGGATCACGAGTCCGACAACCCCGAACACCGCCCAGGATGTCCCGGTTCGATCCGCACCGCCAGTGGTGCGGTGCGACGGGATCGGGTCGGGCGTGGTCGACGACGTGCTGACAGAGCTGGTCGGAGTCGTCGTCGGATCTGCCGACGTGGTCGTGGTGGCGCTGGGTGACCCGGCGCCTGCAGCGGTCGCGCTGAAGGAGAAGGTTCCCGAGACGGGGTGACCGTCCTTCGACGTGGCTCGCCAGGTGACGGTGTAGTCGCCGGCGGGAGCCTGGGGCGCGAGCCCCTGCTCGACGGTGGTGCCGTCGATCGTGGGTCGACCCCGTTGGACCTGACCTTCGGGTCCAGCGACGACGACCTCTGTGCCCACGGAGACGACCGCCTCGTTGAACGTGAGCGTCACCGTCTCCGGCACGGTGGCGACCGTGGCCCCGTCCTCCGGTGAGGTGGAGACCAGGCGGTCGTGGGCGGATGCCGGACCTGCCCCCAGGAGCAGGGCTCCGAGGAGGGTCACGAGGATCGCGGCGCCGTGGCGGACGGTTGTGCGGCGCGACGGGGCGCGGGTCTGCTGACGCGCTGACGGTGGTGCTGCTGGCGTTCCTGCTGGTGTCACTGCTGCTGGTGTCACTGCTGCTGGTGTCACTGCTGCTCCTGGTTCTGGGCACGGCGGACCGAGGCCTGCCGTCGGTTGCGGGCGAGAGCGGACGTCGCCCGGCTGAGTCCGGAGCCCGGCGGCCGGGCGCGGTGTGCAGAGCCCGCGGCGGGGGCTGGCCAGTGCCTCAGAACGGGACGACGGCCGTCGCCGGCGGTCCGCGGCGCACCAGGTCACGGACCGACGTCCAGGCCGACAGCACCACGGGGACGCGGAGGGTGACGACCCGACGAGCGGCGACCGGCTGCCACGTCGTGACCGGCCGAAGGGCTCGCGCGACGAAGCCGCGGAGCGTCCACAGGGCCTGCTCACCGCGGAAGAGCGCGGCGGCCAGGAGCACGGTCGCGACGGCGTGGGCGAGGATCATGACCGACGATGAGCCGTGCAGGTGTCCGGTCATGGCCGCGGCTGACGCACCGGCGCAGAACGGCGACACGGCATGCCCGGCGTGGAGAAGGGCATGCCCGTCGAGGTCAGGGCCGCAGGACACCGCCCCCAAGGGCCGGAGGAGCATCAGTCCCTCGTGCAGCACGAGCTGCATCGCGCCCATGGTGGAGGCGATCGCGACGAGACCCCGACGGCGCCGGGTGAACAGCACACAGACCAGAGATGTCAGCAAGGTGAGGACGGACAGGCCCGGCACGCCCGGAACGTGGCCTCCGGCGGACACGTGCGCCACGGCAGCGAGGCCGACGGTCGCCACGGTGAGCGCGGCAGAGCGCAGCCAGCGCAGCGACCCACGCGCCGGGGTTCCCATACGCCGACTCTAGGACCGATCGCTGCCGCATAGCCGTGTGGGTGCGGGCTTGGGGCTGTGGTTCTGCCCACGCGGCGGCGCTGAGGCAATCAGGGGCTCCTACGGTGTGAGGGGTGGCCGGGCGTCGAGGGGCTGACGACGGGAGCTCTGGGGGATGGAGACAGGGGTCGACGTGAGAGGACGGAGCTGGGATGCCGGAGAGCACGCTGAGCGCGGCGTTGGAGCGCGAGCACCACGAGATCGACGCCGGGATCGAGGCGTTCATGGCGAGCCTCGAGGTAGGTGACGCGTCTGCGGAGCCGTTGGTGCGAGCGATGTCGGCGTTACGTCGACACATCTACCTGGAGGAGGAGTTCGTCTTCCCCGTCCTGCGTGCTGCCGGGATGGTGCCGCCAGTGTTCGTCATGCTGCGCGAGCACGGGGAGATCTGGACGGCGATGGACTCGATCGAGGCCGAGGTCGCCGGCGGACTCGGCGGTGACGCGGTGATCGCCACCTGCCGGGCGTTGCTCACCCAGCTGGAGGCGCACAACAGCAAGGAGGAGCCGATCATCTACCCGCAGGCGGACGCGCTGCTCGACGCGGAGGCGCAGCGGAAGCTCTTCGCGTTCCTCGACTCCGGCGAGATGCCCCCGGGCTGGGTCGCCGAGCGGGCACGGGGCTGAGGCGGCGCCACCACCGGCAGGCACCGCAGCAGCACCACGTCAGCACCCCGCACTCTGCGGCGCAGGAGCACGCCGTCGACTCGAACACGTGTACGATTCTAGAGCCTACCCCCGACAACGACAAGTCAGCGGGTGGCCTGTGGCCGTGTGACCCGGAAGGGTCGCTGCCAGTCAGAGCTTGCGCCAGATCGACACGTGGCTGTCGCTCTCCGTGGTGAACGGGTGGGCGTGCCAGTCGGCGTACCGGTGCTCACGCTCGAGACCGGCGATGCGCGCCATGAGGTCCAGCTCGGAGGGCCACACGTAGCGGAAGTGCCCGGCGCCATATCGAACGGTCCCGTCCGGCTCGCGGCGGTAGTGG
>DASSTJ010000127.1:0-3667 GCA_035707965.1 Actinomycetales bacterium | reverse complement strand
ACCAGCGCGAGGGCCGGGAACCAGAGCCAGCGGTGGTTCGTCCAGTCGACCTCGATCTCGAGGGCGGGCAGCGGGCTACCGTCCTCGCGCGCGACCAGGATGGACCGAGCGCCGGGGCTCGGGCGCCACGTCATCTCGACGGCACCGGCGCCGGTGACCTCCTGCTGCCACAGGTCGACCGTTGCCGGGCCGCTCCACCCGGCGTGCGGCGGTGACGACGTGCCGGTGGAGGCGACGCCGTCCGCCGAGAGAGCCGGCGCTGGTGCCGGACCGGCCACCAGGTCGAGCCGTGGACCGTCCAGGGCCACGACGCGGGTGACGGCCTCGTCCTGCGCGTAGGCCGACAGGTCGTCGGCGCGACCGCGCCCGGCGAACAGCCGGCCGCCGCTGCCGTCGGCTGCGGCGACGCGCACGGTGACCTGAGCACCGAGGACGCTGGCGACGGCCGGTTCGACGAGCACCGCGGCGCGGCCCGCCGGGACCGATCCCCTCGCCGTCCAGGTGCCACCGTCACCGACGAGCACGAACCCCATGACGCCGAGGAGCACCAGGGTCAGGCCGACGAGGCGGAGCAGCAGGATCGCCGCACGGCTCATGCTGCTGCGCTCCTTCGGGTGCCGGGTGGTCGGTGGAGGCCATGACCTGGTGCTGACGTGGTCGTGACGTGGTGCTGACGAGCACCACACGGTCAGCCGAGCCAGGCCGACACGGGGCGACCGGCGAGGCCAGGAGCCTCGGCCGTCGCGCCCCCCACAGTAACCGGCGTACCTGAGAGATCCGAAACCTCGTGCACGGCCAGCGAGGACGCAGCAGACGGACCGGGCCGGGGCCCGGGTCAGAACCGACCCTGGTCAGAACCGGGCGGGTTCCCGGTAGTCACCCCACACGCCGCGGAGCGCGCCGCAGATCTCGCCGAGGGTCGCCTCTGCCCGCACCGCCTCGAGCATGGGCTCGATGAGGTTGGCCTCGCCTCGGGCGGCCTCCACCAGCGTGCTGAGCCGAGCCTTCACCTCGGCGTCGTCGCGAGCCGCCCGCCGCTCACCGAGCACTCGCACCTGCTCACGCTCGACCTCGTGGCTCACGCGCAGGATCTCGAGCTCATGGGTCAGCGAGTCGGTGTGGACGTTGACCCCGACGACCTTCTTGTCGCCCTTCTCCAGCGCCGTCTGGTACTGGAAGGCCGCCTCGGCGATCTCCGACATGAACCAGCCGTCCTCGATGCCGCGAAGGATGCCGCTGGTGATCGTGCCGTCGGAGCCCATCTCCCGGATGCGTGCGAAGATCGCCTCCGCCTCCGCCTCGATGCGGTCGGTGAGCGCCTCGACGTACCAGCTGCCGCCGAGCGGGTCAGCGACGTTCGTGACGCCGGTCTCGTCCATCAGCACCTGCTGCGTGCGCAGCGCGATCTCAGCGGACTCGTCCGTCGGCAGCGCCAGCGTCTCGTCGAGAGCGTTGGTGTGCAGCGAGTTCGTGCCACCCAGCACGGCGGCCAGCGCCTCGACCGCCGTCCGGACGACGTTGTTGTAGGGCTGCTGAGCCGTCAACGACACGCCGGCGGTCTGCGTGTGGAACCGGAGCCACTGCGCCCGCTCGCTCGTCGCGCCGTAGACGTCGCGCATCCAGCGGGCCCAGATTCGCCGCGCCGCGCGGAACTTGGCGATCTCCTCGAAGAAGTCGACGTGCGCGTCGAAGAAGAAGCTCAGCCCCGGAGCGAAGCGGTTGACGTCCAGACCGCGGGACAGGCCGAGCTCGACGTAGCCGAAACCGTCGGCCAGCGTGTACGCCAGCTCCTGCGCTGCCGTGGAGCCGGCCTCACGGATGTGGTAGCCGGACACGGACAACGGCTTGTAGGCGCTGATGTGCTCCGAGCAGTACTCCATGAGGTCGCCGATGAGCCTCAGGTGGGGCTGCGGAGGGAACAGCCACTCCTTCTGGGCGATGTACTCCTTGAAGATGTCGGTCTGCAGCGTGCCGTCGAGCGTGCTGGTGTCGACGCCCTGGCGCTCCGCCGCCACGAGGTACATGCAGAACACCGGGACCGCCGGACCGCTGATCGTCATGGACGTCGTCACGTCGCCGAGCGGGATGCCGGCGAACAGCTCGTCCATGTCGGCCGCCGAGTCGATGGCCACGCCGCAGTGCCCGACTTCGCCGAGACTCATCGGCTCGTCCGAGTCACGGCCCATGAGGGTGGGCATGTCGAACGCCACGGACAGGCCACCGCCACCGCGGGCGAGGATCATGCGATAGCGCTCGTTGGTCTGCTGCGCGTTGCCGAAGCCGGCGAACTGGCGGATCGTCCACGTGCGGCCGCGGTACCCCGTCGGGTACAGACCTCGGGTGAACGGGAACTCACCCGGCCAGCCGATGCGCTCCATGCGCGGGTCGACAGACCCTTCCGGAGGACCGTAGACCGGCTCGGTCTCGACGCCGGAGAGCGTCGTGAAGTCAGCGTCCCGCACGCGGCCCTTGGCTCGCGCCGCGTCGTAGCGCTCCTGCCAGCGACGACGCCCGTCCTCGATCGCGGCAGAGTCGATCCCAGAGTCCATGGGCACCAAACTACGTGGACGTCCTACTAGTTGTCGATCTGGTCCACCGAAACCGGCCGGGCAGGCTCCGCAGCTGGGTCTCGGTGCGGTTCAGCTCTCGGCGACGGCAGCGTCGTCGGCCAGCTCGCGGTCGAGGTCGGCCGCGTCGTCGGCGAAGTCACCCGCGTGCAGCCGCACCTTGCGCAGCAGGCGGAACAGCTCGCGCCGCTCGGCGCCGTCGAGCGCCTCGAGGCCGAAGTCGAGGGCCACGAGGTCGGCGGTGGCCCGGTGCATGAGGTCCTGGCCGGACGGCGTGATGCCTGCGAGGCTCCCCCGCCCGTCGTCCGGGTTCGGGATGCGGTCCACCAGCCCCGCCTGCTCGAGCCGCTGGACGATGTTCGTGACGCTGGTCGGGTGCACCATCAGGCGCTCGCCGATGACCGACAGGGGCAGGCGGTCGCTGCGGCTGAAGTGCAGGAGAACGAGCGCCTCGTACCGCGCGAAGGTCAGGCCGTAGGCCCGCAGCACCTCGTCGTAGCGGGCGAGCAGCAGCTGCTGCACCCGCATGATCGACGTGGCCGCCCCCATGGAGTCACCGGCGCCCCAGCGCCGGCGCCAGAGTCGCTCGGCCCGTGCCACGGGGTCGAAGGGCAGTCGCAAGGGTTTGCGCATGGCGGCAACCTAACCGAGCCTGGTCAGCTGGCGCGGTGTCGCCCAGGAGGTGGTACGTCGGCGTCGGGCTGCGCCGGCTGCGTCGTCTTGCTCGCTGGCCGCTCGCTGTCCGGCGGCTCGGTCGCTCGCTGCTCCGCGACGACTCCCAGCGGCCGCGCCCACGTCGGCAGGCCGTCGTCCAGGTGCAGCTCGCCGTCGCAGGCCTCGGCCGCCTGCGGGTCGTGGGTGGCCATGACGACGGTGGCGCCGCGGTCCGCCTCCGCGCGCAGCAGGGCGACGACGCGGGCTCGGTTCACCGCGTCGAGCTCGCTGGTCGGCTCGTCGGCGAGGACCACCGTGCCGCGCTGGGCGAGCCCCCGAGCGACGGCCACGCGCTGCTGCTGCCCACCGGACAGCTCCTCGACCAGCTGCGTCCCCGAGTTGGCCAGCCCCACCTCGTCGAGGGTTGTGGCCGCGAGACCGTGGGC
>DASSTJ010000126.1:0-6990 GCA_035707965.1 Actinomycetales bacterium | reverse complement strand
GTTCGCGGCACCTGGCGCGTGGCCGGCTGTGAACGAGTCTCACGTCCTGCTTGGGGATCGCGGTCCTACTCTAGCAGGCCCGGGAGGGCCGCCCGACCACCCCGTGAGGGCGTGACCGGGCCCCGGCGAAGCCGGCGCTGTGAGCGGGAGTCGGCCCCGGGACTGGCCACCTCGCGGTGTCCGTTCCTCCCTGCCGGGCTGACGTCGAGAACATTAGGTGGCAGCTGGCGACCGCGTCAAATCCGTGCTCACGACCGGCTCAGCACCGGGCTGACGTCGTCCCTGGCGCGCCGGTGAGTGCACCCAGACCGTCGTGATGGCACCGGTCTTGGCGCACCCATCCGCACACCGCTAGGCGCCGGCGATGCCCACGGCCAACGACTTCTTGCCACGCCGGAGCACGGCGTACCTGCCGTGCAGGAGGTCCGCCGGCGCGAGGACGGCGTCCGGGTCGGTCACCTTCACGTTGTTGACGTACGCCCCACCCTCGTCGACCGTCCGACGCGCCGCTCCGCGGCTCGGTGACAGCCCCGAGCCCGCGAACGCCTCGGCCACCGTGGTCCCCACCTCGACAGGTACCGACGGGAGCTCCGTCACGGCGTCGCCCAGCGTCCGCTCGTCCAACGACGTGAGGTCGGCGCGGCCGAACAGGGCGGCGCTCGCGGCCTGCACGGCGGCCGTCGCCTCGGCGCCGTGCACCAACGTGGTCACGTCAGCGGCGAGCGTGCGCTGGGCCTGGCGCGCGTACGGTCGTTCGACCACCTCGAGCTCGAGTGCGGCGATCTCCTCACGGGTTCGGTCGGTGAACACCTTGAGCAGTGTCACGACCGAGGCGTCCTCGACGTTGAGCCAGTACTGGTAGAAGGCGTACGGGCTGGTCATGTCGGCGGACAGCCAGATGGCGTTGCCGGCGCTCTTGCCGAACTTCTCGCCCGACGAGTCGGTGAGCAGCGGCGTCGTCAGCAGGTGGACCGACGCCCCCTCCACCTTGTGGATCAGGTCCGACCCCGCCGTGAGGTTGCCCCACTGGTCGTTGCCACCGGTCTGGAGGGTGCAGCCGT
Organism: Actinomycetales bacterium; assembly: GCA_035707965.1. Taxonomy (GTDB): domain Bacteria; phylum Actinomycetota; class Actinomycetes; order Actinomycetales; family Angustibacteraceae; genus DASSTJ01. Next base: position 5,929 of record DASSTJ010000126.1, on the reverse strand, counting down.
ACTGCCGGTACAGCTGCAGGTAGTCGAGGGCCTGCAGCAGCTGGTAGCTGAACTCCGTGTACGAGATGCCCTCGTCGGAGCTGAGCCGCGCGGCGATGGCCTCCTTCTTCACCATCTGGTTGACGCGGAAGTGCTTGCCGATGTCGCGGAGGAAGTCGAGCGCCGACAGCCCCTGCGTCCAGTCGAGGTTGTTGACGAAGATCGCGGGGTTGTCACCGTCGCTGCGCAGGAACGGCCTCACCTGCTCGGCGATGCCGCTCACCCACTGGGCGGTCTGCTCCTTCGTCTTCAGCACCCGCTCGGCGCTCGGCCGCGGGTCGCCGATCAGACCGGTCGAGCCGCCGACGAGGCAGATCACGCGGTGGCCGGCGCGTTGCAGGTGCCGGAGCACGACGAGCTGCACCAGGTTGCCGAAGTGCAGCGAGGGCGCCGTCGGGTCGAACCCGCAGTACGCGGTGATCGGCCCGTCGTCGAGAGCCTGACGGAGCGCGGCCTCGTCCGTGGTCTGCGCGACCAGCCCTCGCCACATGAGCTCGTCGAGGATGTCGGTCACGGTTCTCCTTCTCTGGTCACGGGGCGCGGCGACGGTGCGGCGACATGTCGTCTGGACTGCGTCGGTCGTCGGGCCCTGGGTGCGTGCTGCCACGCCCACCCTGCCGGATCAGCTGCCCGCGCCGCGCGCCGGTCTGCGTCGCGAGACCCCCGGCCGGTAGACGGAGACGGTGGGGTCGCCGTCCGTCCAGAACCGCCACGGGTACACCGACCCGTCGCCGCCGGGACCGCTCACGCCGACGCGCGGTCCGCTGCGGATGCGCTCGGCTGGCACCGGCACGCCTGCCAGCAGCAGCGTGCGGTCACCGAGCGCCGACCCGTCCGCGGACCGGTCCAGGCCGAGCGCGGCGGCCAGGCGCGCGGGTCCCCGAGCGAGATCCCGGTCCTGCTTGGCCGCCGGCCGCCGAGCGCGCGCCAGCTCGACGCCGTCGACCACCTCGCCGGCTCGTAGGAGAACCGCTGCCGCGGTGCCGTCCTGGGCGCAGACGACGTTCACGCACCAGTGCATGCCGTACGAGAAGTAGACGTAGAGGTGCCCTGGGGGTCCGAACATCACCGCGGTGCGCGGCGTCCGGCCGTTGCGCGCGTGCGACCCGGGGTCACCGGGGCCGGAGTAGGCCTCCACCTCGGTGAGCCGCACGGCGACGGGGCCGTCGTCGCTGTGGTGGACGACGATCCGGCCGAGCAGCTCGGGCGCGACCTCGACGGACGAGCGAGAGAGGAAGGTCGAGCCGAGCTCGACTCCGTCCGCCCGGGCAGTGCTCAGGCGCGCCGTCGGATCTTGGAGCCCAGCCACACCAACGGATCGTACTTGCGGTCCACCACGCGTTCCTTCATGGGGATGATCGCGTTGTCGGTGATCTTGATGTGCTCCGGGCAGACCTCGGTGCAGCACTTCGTGATGTTGCACAGACCGATCCCCTGCCCGTCACGAGCGAACTCGGCACGGTCGTCGCGCGCGTCGAGCGGGTGCATCGCCAGCTCGGCGGCGCGGATGAAGAAGCGCGGGCCGGCGAACGGCTTCTTGTTGTCCTCGTGGTCGCGGATGACGTGGCAGACGTCCTGGCAGAGGAAGCACTCGATGCACTTCCGGAACTCTTGCGAGCGCTGCACATCGACCTGCTGCATCCGGTACTCGCCGGGCTCGACGCCTTCCGGCGGCTGGAACGCGGGGATCTCGCGAGCCTTCTCGTAGTTGTACGACACGTCGGTGACCAGGTCCCGGATGACCGGGAACGTCCGCAGCGGCGTCACCGTGACGGTCTCGCCCTGCGCGAACGTGTTCATGCGCGTCATGCACATGAGCTTGGGTTTGCCGTTGATCTCCGCACTGCAGGAGCCACACTTGCCCGCCTTGCAGTTCCACCGCACCGCGAGGTCGGGCGCCTGCGTCGCCTGCAGCCGGTGGATGACGTCGAGGACGACCTCGCCCTCGTTCACCTCGGCGGTGAAGTCGACCAGCCCTCCTCCGGTGTCGTCCCCGCGCCACACGCGAAACGTCGCCTCGTAGCTCATGCCGGCTCCTCCGGACCGTCGGGTGCCGCTGTCTCCGCGGACGTCGTGGTGCTGCCGGTCGACTGCGCGTCGTCGAGCACCGCGAGCTCTTCGGGTGTCAGGTACTTCTCCAGCTCGGAACGCTCGAAGAGGGCCAGGAGGACCGGGTCGATGGCCAGCGAAGGCTGCCGCTGCAGGTCGATGCTGCCGTCGGGCGCCTTTCGGCACACCAGGTTCACCATGCGCCACCGAGGGTCCATGCCCGGGAAGTCCTCACGAGTGTGACCTCCGCGGCTCTCCTGGCGCTCGAGCGCCGCACGCGCGACGCACTCGGCGACGTCCACCATGTTGCGCAGGTCGAGAGCCAGGTTCCAGCCGGGGTTGTAACGTCGGTGGCCCTCCACGACCACCCGAGACGCCCTCTGCCGCAACACCTTCAGCCGCTCGAGCGCCTCGCGCATCTCGCTCTCGCGTCGGATGATGCCGACGAGGTCGTTCATCGTCTGCTGCAGCTCGGCGTGGACGGCGTACGGGTTCTCCGCGTCGGCGTCGGGCTGGTCGGACGCCGTACCGGTACGAAGCGGTGAGAGCGCCACGGTCGCCGCACGGTCGATCTCGTCGTCCGACACGGCTGGACGACGGTCGCCGAGCGACTCGAGGTACGCGGCGGCGCCGGCACCGGCCCGTCGTCCGAACACGAGCAGGTCGGACAGCGAGTTGCCGCCAAGTCGGTTCGAGCCGTGCATGCCGCCCGAGACCTCACCGACAGCGAACAGCCCGGGCACGATCGACGCCTCGGTGTCGGCGTCCACCTCGATGCCACCCATGACGTAGTGACAGGTCGGACCGACCTCCATCGGCTCTGCCGTGATGTCGACATCGGCCAGCTCCTTGAACTGGTGGTGCATCGACGGCAGCTTGCGGATGATCTCGGCTGCGGACAGGCGCGTCGACACGTCGAGGAACACCCCACCGTGCGGTGAGCCGCGGCCCGCCTTCACCTCGCTGTTGATGGCGCGAGCCACCTCGTCACGGGGCAGCAGCTCGGGCGGGCGCTTGTTGTTGTCCGGGTCGGTGTACCAGCGGTCGCCCTCCTCCTCGCTCTGCGCGTACTGCCCGCGGAAGACGTCGGGCACGTAGTCGAACATGAACCGCTTGCCCTCGGAGTTGCGCAGCACTCCCCCGTCGCCGCGCACCGACTCGGTGACGAGGATGCCCTTCACGGACGGCGGCCAGACCATGCCGGTCGGGTGGAACTGCACGAACTCCATGTTGATCAGGGTCGCGCCAGCGCGCAGCGCCAGAGCGTGGCCGTCGCCGGTGTACTCCCAGGAGTTGGAGGTCACCTTGAAGGACTTGCCGATGCCGCCGGTGGCCAGGATGACCGCCGGCGCCTCGAAGACGACGAACTCGCCCGACTCCCGGTGGTACCCGAAAGCGCCGGAGACCGCGTCGCCGTCCTTGAGCAGGTCGGTGACGGTGAACTCCGCGAAGACCTTGATGCGGGCGTCGAGGTCGCCGTGCTCGCGCAGGTCGCCCTGCTGCAGCGACACGATCTTCTGCTGCAGGGTGCGGATGAGCTCGAGGCCGGTGCGGTCGCCGACGTGCGCGAGACGGGGGTACTCGTGACCGCCGAAGTTGCGCTGGCTGATCTTGCCTTCCGGCGTGCGGTCGAAGAGCGCGCCGTAGGTCTCGAGCTCCCAGACCCTCGCCGGCGCCTCCTTCGCGTGCAGCTCCGCCATGCGCGGGTTGTTGAGGAACTTGCCGCCGCGCATGGTGTCGCGGAAGTGGACCTGCCAGTTGTCGTGCGGGTTCACGTTGCCCATGGACGCCGCGATGCCGCCCTCGGCCATGACCGTGTGCGCCTTGCCGAACAAGGACTTGCACAGGATCGCCGTGCGGAGGCCGTGCTCGTGCGCCTCGATGGCAGCCCGGAGCCCGGATCCCCCTGCCCCGATCACGATGACGTCGTAGCTGTGCCGCTGCAGGTCGGTCATCCCACGAACCTCAGGTCGGAGATCGTGCCGGCGGACACCAGCGCGATGTAGGCGTCGGTCACGACGAGCGTGCCGAGGGTGATCCAGGCGAACTGCATGTGTCGTCCGTTGAGCCAGCTCACGCGCTGCCACAACCAGTAGCGCACGGGGTGGCGGGAGAAGTGGTTGATGCGGCCCAGCGTGATGTGACGGCAGGAGTGGCAGCCCAGCGTGTACGACCACAGCAGCAGGACGTTCGCCACGAGGATGACGTTGCCGAGCCCGAAGCCGAACCCGCTCGGCGAGTGGAAGGCCACGATCGCGTCATAGGTGTTGACCAGCGAGATGAGCACCGCGATCGCCCAGAAGTAGCGGTGCAGGTTCTGCGCGATGAGCGGGAACCGCGTCTCGCCCGTGTAGCCCTTGCGAGGCTCGGGCACCGCGCAGGCGGGGGGTGACAGCCAGAACGAGCGGTAGTACGCCTTGCGGTAGTAGTAGCAGGTCAACCGGAACAGCAGGAGGAACGGCAGCGTCACGATCGCGAGCGGCAGCATCGGCGGGAACTTGGGGAACCACGTGCCGAAGTGGCTGGACCCGGGCACGCAGGACTCGCTCACGCATGGCGACGCGAACGGCGACAGGTAGTGGTAGTCGGAGACCCAGTAGTACTTCTGCATGGCGGTGCGGACGAGACCGTAGATGAGCCACGCGGTCAGCAGGATGAAGGTGACGAGCGGCTGCATCCACCAGCGGTCGTTCCTCGTCGTGGGGGCACCGACCGCTGCCCGTCCAGGCGCGCCGACGCCAGCCTCGGTCGTCGCCATGTCAGCCCTTCCGCCCGATCGCGCCCAGTCCCTCGTCGTCCGCGTCCACCCAGAACGACGGGTCGTAGTCACCGTCCGGGATGTAGACCTTCTCCCCTGGCGCCTGGGGCGCGTCGGACAGGCCGCAAGCGCGCGCCACGAGCTGGAGGTCGGCCCGCAGCCGCGCCACGTCGTCCTTCAGGCGGGCCAGGTCGACTGTCTCGCCGACGTGCGCCTGCAACGACGCGACGGTGTCGCGGAGGGCGGAGACGTGCTCCGCCGCTGCTGCCAGGTCCTCGCTCGCCGTCATGGGCGACGCCCCTTCCGTCCGCGCGCTGCCTCGTCGCAGGCACGTCGGCAGTCTGGCCTGCCCCGAGGCGAATGTGAAGGACCTCACGGCACCGTGTGTCCTCCGGCTACCGAGACGACGACCAGGTGCGAGCCACGGCGAGGGCTGAACGAGCCGCGTCGAGCTGTTCGGCGACGCGGGCTGGGGCTGTGCCGCCGACGGCATTGCGGGACGCGAGAGAGCCTTCGACCGACAGCACCGAGCGGACGTCCGGGGTCAGGTGCGGGGAGATGGCGGCGAGGTCGTCGTCCTCCAGGTCCCACAGCTCGATGCCGCGGCTCTCGCACTCGCGCACGCAGGCGCCCGCCAGCTCGTGCGCCTCGCGGAAGGGCACGCCCTCGCGCACCAGCCACTCGGCGACGTCCGTCGCGAGAGCGAAGCCCTGCGGCGCCAGCGACGCCATGCGGTCGGTGTGGAAGGTGAGGGTCGCCACCATGCCGCTCACCGCGGGTAGCAGCACCTCGAGCGTGTCGACCGCGTCGAACACCGGCTCCTTGTCCTCCTGCAGGTCGCGGTTGTAGGCGAGCGGCAGGCCCTTGAGCGTCGTCAGCAGGCCGGTGAGGTCGCCGACGAGTCGCCCGGCCTTGCCCCGGGCCAGCTCGGCGACGTCCGGGTTCTTCTTCTGCGGCATGATGCTCGACCCGGTCGAGTAGGCGTCGTCCAGCGTGACGAACGAGAACTCCTTCGTCGCCCAGAGGATCACCTCCTCGGCCAACCGCGACACGTCGACCGCGACCATGGCCGCCACGAACGCG
>DASSTJ010000125.1:0-11510 GCA_035707965.1 Actinomycetales bacterium | reverse complement strand
CACCGGGATGGCGATGGCGGCGAGGATGCCGATGATGATCATCACGACGAGGAGCTCGATCAGGGTGAAGCCCTGGTCCTTCTCCTCCATGGACTTGCGGATGCGAGCGAGCATTCGCTGCTCCCCTTCTGATCCTGAGCCCTCCTGCGGGTCCCGCATCCGGTGTCGGGTCGGGGGCTCGATGACAAGGAGTACTTCGGCCTCCCGCTGCCCACCTTTAGCGTCAGATCACCATTCCCTCGAACAGCGCAACAGGCGGCTCCCGAAGGACACCGCCTGTCACGACTGCCGGCTCTGCTGACCAGCTGCTGCGCTACTTGATGAGGTCGAAGACCTTGAAGATGGGCATGTAGAGGGCGACGATCATTCCCCCGATGACGCTGCCGAGGACCGCGATCATCAGCGGTTCGATCAGCGACGTCAGCGCCTCGGCAGTTGCCTCGACCTCCTGGTCGTAGAACTCCGAGATCTTCGCGAGCATGGTGTCGAGTGCACCGGTGTCCTCACCGACGGCCATCATCTGCACGACCATCGACGGGAACACCGGGTGGTTCGTCAGCGGGCCGGCGAGCGACTCACCGCGGCGGACGCTCTCACGCACCTCCATGACGGCACGCTCGAGCACCACGTTGCCGGTGGTCGAGCCGACGATGTCCAGCGCCTGCAGGATCGGCACGCCGGACCGCATCATCGTGCCGAGGTTGCGCGAGAACCGCGCCAGCGCGACCTTCTTGAACAGGGCGCCGAAGACCGGCAGCTTGAACTTGACCGGGTCGACGACGTTGCGCACCTTGTCCTTGTGCTTGATCTTCTTCCATACGACCGGGAAGACGATCACCAGCACGGCCAGCACCGGAGCCAGGAACTTCATCCCATCCGACATGGCCACCAGCACCTTCGTCGGCGCTGGCAGCTCACCGCCCAGGTCGGTGAACATCTTGGCGAAGATGGGCACGATGAAGATCAGCATTCCTATGACGGCCACGACCGCCAAGCAGAACACGACCACCGGGTACGTCATGGCCGACTTGATCTTGCCGCGCAACTTGACGTCGGCCTCGTAGTTCTCGGCGATCTGCAGCAGCACCGAGTCGAGGAATCCACCCACTTCGCCGGCGCGGCACATGTTGACCATGAGCGGCGGGAAGACGTCCGGGTGCTTGGCAAGCGCTGACGACAGCGACTGACCGGTCTCGACGTCCTGCCGGACGGCGACGAGCGTCTCGCGCAGCTTCTTGTTCTCGGTCTGCTCGGCGAGGATCGACAGCGCGCGCAGCAGCGAGAGACCGGAGCTGATCATCGTGGCGAACTGCCGCGACATCACCGCCAGGTCCTTGAGCTTCACCCGGTTGCCGAAGCCGGGGATGGAGAGCTCCTTGCTCATCCCGGCGTTCGCCTTGCTGATGCTCACCGGGGCGTAGCCCATCGTCCTGAGCTTCGCCACCACCTGCGCCTGGTTGTCGGCGTCGATGGTGCCCTTGACGAGCTTGCCCGTGCGGTCGCGGACGGCGTACTCGAACGTCACTGCTGCCATCGGATGCCCTCTTCGTGGTGGGACGACTCGTGCTGAGATTCGTGTGGGAAGAACGTGTGGTGAGGCACCTCAGGCCCGGCCGAGCAGTCGGTTGAAGTCCTCGACGTGGTGGCACTTCTCCAGACCGTGCTCATACGTGATCTGGTTGGTGCGCACCAGCTCGGCGAGGTGCTGGTCCATCGTGTGCATGCCGTGCTGGGCCCCGGCCTGCATGGCCGAGTAGATCTGGTGGGTCTTGCCCTCACGGATGAGGTTGCGGATCGCGGGGGTCGCGACCAGCACCTCCGTGGCCACTACGCGGCCACGGCCGTCGCGCGTCTTGCACAGCGTCTGGCAGACGATGCCCTGGATCGCACCGGCAAGCATCACCCGCACCTGCTGCTGCTGCTCGGTCGGGAACACGTCGATGACGCGGTCGATGGTCTGTGCCGCGTCCTGCGTGTGCAGCGTCGCGAGAACAAGGTGACCGGTCTCGGCCGCGGTCAGGGCCACCGAGATCGTCTCCAGGTCACGCATCTCGCCGACCAGGATGATGTCGGGGTCCTGCCGCAGCGCGTGCTTGAGGGCGTTGGCGAAGGACTTCGTGTCCTCCCCCACCTCGCGCTGGTTGACCATGCAGCTCTTGTGACGGTGGAGGAACTCGATCGGGTCCTCGACCGTCATGATGTGCTCGCGGCGGTTCCGGTTGGCCAGGTCGACGATGCCGGCGAGGGTCGTGGACTTGCCGGAGCCGGTGGGGCCCGTGACCAGCACCATGCCGCGCGGCAGCCCCGCGAAGTTGTTGACGGCCGGCGGGATGCCCAGCGCCTCGAGCGGCTTGATCTCGTACGGGATCAGGCGGAAGGCGGCACCGAGCGACTCGCGCTGCCGGTAGACGTTGACCCGGAAGCGTGCACGACCGGGCACGGAGTAGGCGAAGTCGAGCTCCAGGTCCGTCTCGAAGCGCTCGCGCTGCTTCTGGCTCATCATCGCATAGAGGCTGCGCTGCAGCTGGGGTGGTGTGAGCACGGGAAGGTCGTCGTCCAGCGGCTGCAGCTCGCCTCGGATGCGGATGGTCGGCCGCGCCCCCGACGTCAGGTGCAGGTCGGACGCACCGGTGTCCATCATGCGCACCAACAGCTCCGTGATCGGAATGTCGCTGTCGTCGGTCTGCTCGGTCGACGCGCGCTTGTAGGCACCCGCAGGCGCCTCCGTCGGCCCGACCGTCATCGGGTGCGCGACGGGTGCTTGCGGCGCAACAGAATGGGGCTGCGGCGGGACCGTGGCAGCGTGAGCAGCCACCCGGGGCAGCGCTTCTGTCGGTGCAGCATGCGCGGCCGGGGCGACCGGTTGCCCGGCGACGGCGAACTGCTCCGGTACGTACGGCTCTCCGATGGTGCTCACAACGCTCCCCTCAGTGCGGACGCGCACGCGACCCGCGACGGTGCTTCCCGAGGGCTATCGGCGGAGTGACCGTCCATCTTGAGCGCGTCGCTCAGACGACGACACGCAGGATCTCTTCGATGGAAGTGATCCCCTGAGCGACCTTGGCCAGTCCGTCCTGGCGGAGCGTGAGCATTCCTTCGGCCCGGGCGATCTCGCCGATCGCCGCCGCGGAGGCCCGCTGCACGGCGAGCCGTTCGATCTCCTCGCCGACGGCCATGATCTCGTGCAGCGCGACACGGCCCTTGTAGCCCGTCTTCGAGCAGGACGAGCAGCCGACCGGCCGGTACAGGGTAGGCAGCGGCTCCCCCGGTGTCCACGGGAAGCCGAACGCGTCCAGCTCGGACGGCTCAGGGGTGTACGCCTCCTTGCAGCGGCTGCACAGACGGCGGGTCAGTCGTTGCGCCAGCACGCAGTCCAGGGCGGACCCGACGAGGAACGGCTCGATGCCCATCTCCGTCAGGCGCGTCACCGCGCTCGGCGCGTCGTTCGTGTGCAGGGTCGCCAGCACCAGGTGGCCGGTGAGGGCCGCCTCGACGGCGATCTGCGCGGTCTCGTGGTCTCGGATCTCACCGATGAGGACGACGTCCGGGTCAGACCGCAGGATCGACCGCAGAGCCGCCGCGAACGTCAGACCGGCCTTCGAGTTCACCTGCACCTGGTTGATGCCGGGCAGCCGGTACTCGACCGGGTCCTCGACGGTGATGACGTTGACCTCTGGCTTGCTGACGATGTTCAGCGTGGCGTAGAGGGTCGTCGACTTGCCGGACCCGGTGGGGCCGGTCACGAGGATCATCCCGTAGGGCTTCGTGAAGCTCTCGGAGAACCGCCGGTAGTTGTCGTCGCCGAAGCCGAGGTCCGACAGGTCGAGGCTCGCCGTCGAGTTGTCGAGGATGCGCATGACGACCTTCTCGCCCCACACCGTCGGCAGCGTGGCGACGCGAAGGTCGATCTTGCGTCCGTTCGCGGCCACCGAGAGACGCCCGTCCTGCGGGATGCGCCGCTCGGCGATGTTGATGTCGGCCATGATCTTGAGGCGCGAGATCACGCCCGACTGGATGGCCTTCGGTGAGCGCATGACCTCGTGCAGGACGCCGTCGATGCGGTACCGCACGCGCAGGTCCTTCTCGGTCGGCTCCAGGTGGATGTCGGACGCGCGGTCCTGGATCGCCTGGGTGATGAGCAGGTTGACGAACTTGACGATCGGCGCGTCCTCGACGACCTCCTTGACCTTGCTCAGGTCCTCCTCGTCGTCCGAGGACATCTCGAGCGCGTTGGTCAGGTCGTCGAGGTCGGCGTCGGCGCGGTAGTAGCGGTCGATCGCCGCGAGCACGTCGGTGCGGGTCGCCACCACCGGGCGCACGTCGCAGCCGGACAGCGACCGGACGTCGTCGAGAGCGAAGACGTTGCCCGGGTCCGCCATGGCGAGCAACAGCTTGCCGTCGTCCTGGAAGCCCATCGGCAGGACCGTGTGCCGCCGGCAGACCGCACCGGACACGCGTCCGATCGCGGAGCCGTCCACCTGGTAGTCCTGCAGGTCGACGAATGGCAGACCGATCTGCTGGGCGAGCGCGGCGACCAGCTGCGACTCGCTCAGGATCCCCTGGTCGACCAGCACGCGCCCGAGGCTGCGCCCGACGCGCTGGTGCTCGTCATACGCGGCGTTCAGCTGGCCCTCGTCGACCAGGCCGTCGGCGAGCAGGATCTCGGCAAGCTGCATCGTTCCGCCACACTCCCGAGCCTCGGTTCCGTCGTCCGATGTCCGCTATCGGCGGATCGGCGCGACACCTTGAACGCCGGGACGTCACCGTGCGAGGCGGGACGGTCTCCGGCGATCACCGTGCGTCACGACTCGAGCGGCGAACGACCACCGTTGCGTCCGATGTAGGCGAGCCCGCCCACGGAGCGGTACCCGCGATCACCGAGCCTCGCTGTCGAGTGCCAGGCGTGCGCCGCTCGGGTGAACGCCGCGACGTCTGCCCAGGGCGCTGCCGGTGGCGGCCGGCCGCCGGTGGCGGCTGACTCACCGGCGCTCGGCGAGGGCTGCGAGCCCCGCCCGGCGCATCGCGGCGACGTCGGGCGTGCGGCCGGTCATCAGGCGCACCTGCTCGACCGCCTGGTGCAGCAGCATGCTGAAGCCGCCCACCACCCTGCCGCCCCGGCGCTCCCAGTCCTGCGCCACGGGGGTCGGCCAGGGGTCGTAGGCGACGTCGAGCAGGACCGCGCGGGTCGCCTCCATCGCGGCGAGCAGGCGACGCGCCTCGTCGGACGCCAGAGCCGGCACGGTGCTGACCACGAGCCCGGATGTCGTGCCTGCAGAGGCTGCTTCGGTCCAGCTGCGCAGGTGCACGACGAGGCCCACGCGCTCCCCCGTCGTCACGACGTCCGCCGCACGCTCAGGTGAGCGCACGACGACCTGAGCCTGCCTCGCACCCAGCCGGGCCAGCGCCGCCACAGCCGAGCAGGCCGTCGCACCTCCCCCGAGGACGAGCCCCTCGGTGAGCGCGTCGACACCGGCCTCGCTGACCGCGCGCACGATGCCCGTCACGTCGGTGTTGTGACCCACGCGCCTCGGCCGGGCCGGGGCGGCCGGTCGTCCGTCGACGTCCGGCTGGGGGGCGCTGCTCTCGAAGACCACGGTGTTGACCGCGCTGGTGGCGCTGGCCGTGCCGCTCACCTCGTCCAGCATGGGCAGCACGAGCTTCTTCAAGGGCATGGTCAGCGAGAGACCGGCCCAGTCGCCGTCGGTGTCGCACTGGTCGAACAGCGCCTGCAGCCCACGCTCGTCGCCCACCTCGAGCGCGTCATAGCGCCAGTCGAGGCCGAGCGAGGCGTACGCGGCCCGGTGCAGCACCGGCGAGAGCGAGTGGCTGATGGGGCTGCCCAGCACGGCCGCGCGACGACTGCGCACCTCAGCGCGCCTCGGGATCAGCGGGGCAGCGGCGCCGACGAGAGCCGGCGCACCTGCCCCGACGACGCGACGACCACGTCAGCACTGGCCGGCGTTGTCGCGGCACCACTGCTGGAACTCCGCCACGTTGCGGTCGTGCTCCGCCTTGGTCACCGCGAACTTCGTCTCGCCGGTCGCCGGGTTGACCGCGACGAAGTACAGCCAGTCGCCAGGGCTCGGGTCGAGCACCGCCTGGATCGCGGCCTTGCCCGGGCTGCCGATCGGCCCCGGTGGCAGGCCCACGACGAGGTAGGTGTTGTACGGCGACTTGGTCTGCCGCTGCTCCTTCGTCGTGGTGACCTTCTCCTTGCCCACGACGTAGTGCACCGTCGAGTCCATCTGCAGCCTGATGCCCTGCTTCAGACGGTTGTCGATGACGCGCGCGATCTTGCCGAAGTCTTGCGGCCGGGAGCCTTCGGCCTGCACGATGCTGGCCTTCGTCAGCACCACCTGGGCCTGGTCCTCGCTCACGCCGAGATCAGCCAGCACCGACCGCATCTGCTTCACCATCGCGGCCAGCTGCTCGGCGGCGGTGGACTTGGTGTCGAACTGGTACGTGTCCGGGAACAGCCAGCCCTCCGGCTTGCCCTTCGCCGCCGCCGGGAGACCCAGCGCCTCAGGGTTCTTCAGGGCGGCCGTGTACTCGCTCAGGGGTTGGCCGCTCGCCTTCGACAGCACGCCGGCGATCTGCGCCGCCGTGAGTCCCTCGCGGACCAGCACTCGCTCCGACGTGCGCGACGACGGGTCGAGCATGAGCTGCAGCGCGGCGGCGGCGCTCATGTGCGACCGCAGCGTGTACGTGCCCGGCTGGATCGACGCCGCCTTCGGCTCCTGAGCGGCGGCCTCCACGAACGCGTCCGCCGACTTGACGACGCCCGCCTTCTCGAGGCTGCGGCCGATGGCGCGACCCGAGTCGCCCGGGTTCACGACGACCTCCGCCGACCCGGTGCCCTGCCCGGTGTAGTCGTTGCTCGCGGTCAGCTGCGTGACCCACGGCTTCAGCGCGGTGTAGGCGCCGAGCAGGCCTCCCCCGACCACCAGCAGGGCCACCAGCAGCACGATGCTGCGCTTGCCGCTGCGACGACGCCGCTGGCGACGCCGCTCCTGGTCCTGCTGCCTGCGCGAACGCCGACCCTGCGGAGCCTCGTCCAGGCTGTCCAGAACGACCCCCAGGTGGTTCGCCTCGTGCATGCGGCCGGCGCCTCCGATTCGGTGAGCCGACCACGGCGGTCGGCCTTCCTCTTCGCGCGAGGGTACCCGTTCGGACCGGCTGGCCGGGTTCAGCCTCCGCCCGGCTGGTCGAGGGGCGTCCCCGGTGGCCTGCCGGTGCTGCGCTCGCTGTCCAGAGCATTCTGCAAGAGCACGACGGCGGCAACCTGGTCGACGACCGCTCTCTGCTTGCGTCCCTTCATGCCGGCCTCTCGCAGGGAACGATGCGCGGCGACCGTGGACAGCCGTTCGTCGACCATCCTGACCGGGACGTCGATCAGCCGGGACAGCGCGACCGCGTACTCACGTGCGGCGCGGGCTGCCGGCCCTTCGCCGCCCGACAACGACCGGGGCAGCCCGACCAGCACCTCCAGGGCGCCGCGCTCGGCCGCCTCGTCCGCGATGCGCCGCTGGTCGGTCGGGACCTCCCCCGACGTGTCGCGGGCGAGCGTCTCGACCGGCGTCGCAAGCATCCCGTCCGGGTCGCTCGCCGCGAGGCCGACCCGCACCGAGCCGACGTCCACCCCCAGCCGCACGCCACGCCTCACGACAGGCTCACCATCTCGCGGTCAGCAGCGCCGTCCCCCAACGGAACTTGGTTGACTTTGTGTACGCCAAACGGCCGAATCGCGTACACAAAGGCAACCAAGTTCCGGTACCTGATTCAGCGGTTGGCCGTGACGCGCTCGCCGACGACGTGCTCGATGCGGCCCAGCGCCTCACCGGTGCGGCTCGCGTCCGTGCCGCCGCCTTGCGCCACGTCGTCCTTGCCGCCACCGCCACCGCCGAGCACCTGCGCCGCCTCGCGCACCAGCTCGCCGGCCTTCACGCCCCAGCGCCGCGCCTCGTCGTTGGTGACGACGACCACCACCGGGCGTCCCTTCGCCGAACCCGTCACGGCGACGACCGCAGGCCGGCCACCAGGCAGCCGACCCCGGACGTCGAGCGCCAGGCCACGCAGCTCGTCGGCACCGGCACCCTCACCCGCGTCGTGCGTCACGACGGCCACGCCGTACACGTCGCGTGCAGCTGACGCGAGGCCACCCGCGGCGGCGAGCACCTGCTCCCGGTGGACGCGCTCGATCTCCTTCTCGGCGTCCTTCAGCCGCGCGAGGATCGACGCCACCCGGTCGGGCAGCTCCTCGGGGCGCACCTTGAGCACCTCGGTGAGCTGACCGACGAGGGCCGCCTCGCGCGCGAGGTACGAGTACGCGTCCGCGCCGACGAGCGCCTCGACCCTGCGGACGCCCGACCCGATCGACGACTCCCCCAGCAGCGAGACGATGCCCAGCTGGCCGGAGCGTTGCGCGTGCGTGCCGCCGCACAGCTCGCGCGCCCAGTCACCGACGGACACCACCCGCACCTCGTCGCCGTACTTCTCGCCGAACAGCGCCATCGCGCCGATCTCCATGGCCTGCGCCTGGCTCATCACCTCGGCGTGCACCTCGAGGTCGTCGGAGAGCAGTGCGTTGACGCGCTGCTCCACGTCGCGCAGGACGGACGGCGGCACCGCCCCGTGAGCGCTGAAGTCGAACCGGAAGCGGCCGGGGGCGTTCTCGGAGCCGGCCTGCGTCGCGGTGTCGCCGAGCGCCTCGCGGATCGCCTTGTGCACCATGTGCGTCGCCGTGTGGGCGCGGCTGATCGCCTTGCGACGCTGCACGTCCACGAAGGCCCGGCCCGACGTGCCGACGGCGAGCTCGCCGCTGACGACCCTGGCTCGGTGCACGATGAGCGAGCCCAGCGGCTTCTGCACGTCCAGGACCTCGACCACCGCGCCGTCGAGCTCGATGCGCCCCGCGTCGGCGAGCTGCCCGCCGCCCTCGGCGTAGAACGGCGTGCGGTCCAGCACCACCTCGACGTCCTGGCCCTCGGTCGCCGCCGACGCGGACCGACCGTCGACGAGGAGTCCGCTCACGCGCGCCTCGCTGACCACCTCGTCGTAGCCCGTGAACTCCACGCCGCGGCCCAGGGCGTCGGCGAGCTCGCGGTACGCGGACGTGTCGACGTGGCCGGTCTTCTTCGCCCGCGCGTCCGCCTTGGCGCGCTCGCGCTGCTCGGTCATCAGCCGCCGGAAGCCGACCTCGTCGACATCCACACCCTGCTCGGCCGCCATCTCCAGGGTGAGGTCGATCGGGAAGCCGAACGTGTCGTGCAGCTGGAACGCCTGGTCGCCGCCCAGCGTCGTGCCGCCGGACTGCTTCACCTGCCGCACCGCGGTGTCGAGGATCGTCGTGCCCGATGCCAGCGTGTGCCGGAACGCCTCCTCCTCCGCGTACGCCACCTGGCTGATGCGCGCGAAGTCACGCTCCACCTTCGGGTAGCTCGCCTTCATACGGTCGCGGCTGGCCGGGAGCAGCTCGGGCATCGTCGGCGCGTCCACACCGAGCAGACGCATCGACCGCACAGCCCGGCGCAGCAGGCGGCGCAGCACGTAGCCGCGGCCCTCGTTGCCGGGCGTGACGCCGTCTCCGATGATCATCAGGGCGCTGCGCACGTGGTCGGCCACCACGCGCAGACGGACGTCGTCCTCGTGGTTCGCGCCGTAGCGCTTGCCCGCCACCTCGGCCGCGCGCTCGAGAACGGGGTAGATCTCGTCGATCTCGTACATGTTGTCGACGCCCTGCAGCAGGAACGCCATGCGCTCCAGGCCCATGCCCGTGTCGATGTTCTTCTTGGGCAGCGGACCGCGGATGTCGAAGTCGTCCTTGGCGCGGACCGCCGACAGCTCCTCCTGCATGAACACGAGGTTCCAGAACTCGAGGTACCGGTCGCCGGCCTTCTCGACGTCTCCTTCCGGGCCGTAGTCGGGCCCGCGGTCGATGAGGATCTCCGAGCACGGACCGGCCGGGCCCGGGATGCCCATGTGCCAGTAGTTGTCCTTCTTGCCCATCCGCACGATCTTGTCGTCCGGCAGGCCGGCGATCCGCTTCCAGAGCTCGACGCTCTCACGGTCGTCGGAGTAGACCGTGACCAGCAGGTCCTTGTCCGGCAGGCCGTAGCCGCCGTCCGACTGCGACCGGGTCACGAGCTCCCAGGCGAGCTCGATCGCGCCCTCCTTGAAGTAGTCGCCGAAGCTGAAGTTGCCGTTCATCTGGAAGAACGTGCCGTGCCTGGTGGTCCTGCCGACCTCGTCGATGTCGAGCGTGCGCACGCACTTCTGCACGCTGGTCGCCCGCGCGTAGGGCGCGGTCTCCTGGCCCACGAAGTACGGCACGAAAGGCACCATGCCGGCGGCCACGAACAGCAGGTTGGGGTCGTCGAACGGCAGCGGTGCGCTCGGCACCACGGTGTGGCCGGAGTCGGCGAAGTACTGCAACCACCGGCGGCGGATCTCGGCGGTCTCCATGGGAATCATCCTTCGGTCGGCGACATGAGCAGTCTGAGGGGTGCGTCCGACGCACGCACCGGGGGCGACCTGCGACGCGCCGGACGTCGGCACGTGCGTCGGTCCGCGAGGCGCGGTCGGTCACGTGGTCGGCGGCGCTCAGGGCGCACGCCGTCGGGGCGTCGTCGTCGAGGACGCGGCGCCCCTAGCGAGCTCGTCCGCCGGGCGCGACGTTCGGACGCAGGCCGGTCGGCACCTCGCCGTCGCGCAGCTCGGCGCTCGGCCGCTCGATGAGCTGCTGCGCCGTCTCCGGGTTGATCGCACCCTCGTCGACGCCCAGCGCGAGGCGCAGCTCGGCGTCACGCTGCGCCATGGACTCCTTGACGACGGACGCCATCTCGCGCAGGCCCTCGCCGACACCGGCGAGCCCCTGCGCGACGCCCTCGGGCGTGTACGCCTTCGCGGTCCGCGTCACCTTGCGGACCACGAGCACGCCCACGCTGGCACCCAGAGCCAGCCAGAACAGCCGTCGCACTCAGCTCACCTCCTGCGCCGCTTGCCGCTCGACTTGCCGCTGAACGCCTGTCGGACCCCGTAGCTGAACGCGGCGACCTTGATCAGCGGAGAGCCGAGCGTGGCCGCGAACAGCGCTGTCAGCGCCGACGCGTTCGTCGTGATCTGCTGCACGTTCGTGGTGATGGCGGACACGCGCTCCAGCTCGCCGTTGGTGGTGCCCACGGTGGTGGTGACCTCACGCAGCAGCGGCACCGTCTCGGTGGTCACGCCCTGCACGGTGTGCCGCGTGTCGTCGATGAGACGACCCAGCTTGAGGATGGGCACGGCGAGCAGCGCGACCAGCGCCACGAAGGCGACAGCCGCGATGAGCCCTGCGACGTCTCCGACTGACATCCTGCGCGGTCCCTCTCGGCTCGAGCGAGGCGTGACGGCGACGAGCGCCATGCCGCTGACCGGCGGTCCGGCAGCGCCCCCGACCCTATCGTGAGCCGCCGTCGGGCAGCAGAGCGAGCGGTTTCGGGCTCGCCGGCAGGCCGTGGCTCACGGACGTGCAC
>DASSTJ010000124.1:0-44690 GCA_035707965.1 Actinomycetales bacterium | reverse complement strand
CTCGGGCCGGGGGCGGGCCACGACGGCGGACGCGTCGTGTTCGAGGGGACGCCGGCCGACCTCGTGGCGTCCCGGTCGACGCTCACCGGTCAGCACCTCGCCGAGTACGTCAGCGCTTGACGCGGCGAGCGCCATCGGCGGGCCACGTGCGCCGAGCACCAGCTGCCGTCTCCAACTGCTCTCAGGATGCCGTCTCTAACGCCGATAATGTACATTATGTCAGCCCGGCCATTTCTCGTGCTCTACGGCAGTGCAGCCGAAACACCTTCTGGATCGCCGGCCACGCCTTGCGGCCGAGGCGTTCGGCTGAACCCAGGTCTCCCCCGACGAGGTACGGCCGCCCGCCGCCGGTCGCCGGTTCACCGGGCAGCACAACGAGGTGGCCGGCGTCGGCGTCCTCAACGACGGTCGTCGCGAGGCCGTGAGCCGCGCGACGCGTCACGATGGCCTGTGCCGCGTCGTGGCTGGGCCACACCTGGTCATCGCCGCCCACGACGACCACCAGCTCCCCATCGAACTGCTCCACGGGAATCGTGGCGGCGGCGACGGTTGACGCGTCTGCGGTGCGACGGCTCTGCAGGTAAGACTCGACGAAGGCGGGCGGTGACGACGCGGGGGTCCACGACTGGTCTATCGGCACGAACGGCACCGGCGCCCCGCGCCACGTCCACTTGCCCTGGGAGGGATCGTCGTCCTCTTCTCGATACCCCTCCCACGCCACGTCGGTCGGCGCCAGCGCGACCACCGCGTCGATGCGTCCGTCACGTACGGCGGTGAGCAGCGCGGCCTCCGCCCCGTACGACAAGCCCAGGACGCCGACTCGATCGCACACAGGTTCCAGCAGGTCGATGGCCGCGACGAAGGTCTCGAGCGGCACCTCGCGCGGTACCGCCGGCTGCCCTGCTCCCCCGAACCAGCGGATCGCCAGCGCCGTGGCGCCCGCTCTGGCAAGTACGTCCGCGCGGCCCGTGTCGAGCCGCCCGCTGGAGCCGGCCAGAACCAGCACGCCCGTCCCGGACGGCCGCTCAGGGTGCGCCCAGTACGTATCGGGGACGCTCAGGAAGCTCACGTCGACAGAGTGGCACCAGACAGCTTGGTGCTCAGGCCAGGGCCGCTATGTGGCGGTCGTGGAGACTTCTCGGACGACGAGCAACCTGCGCCACCCGTCCACGCGGGGGGGACGTAGGCGCAGGCCGGGTCGGACGCCAGCGGGTCACCCGTGACCGCGTAGGCACGACCGCGTTGGCCACCGCACGCCTCACGGAACTCGCACACCCCGCACTTGCCGGTCAGCTGCTCCGGGTCGCGAAGCGCGCGGAACAGCTCGTGGTTGCGGTAGACGTCGACGACGTCGTCGACGCGGACGTTTCCCACGGTGATCGGCAAGAAGCCGGACGGCGTGATGTCGCCCAGGTGCGACACGAACAGGAAGCCCCGGCCGTCGTTCACGCCTTGGACCGGCCGGTTCAGCCCGTCGTGGAACGCGAAGCCGGCGCCCGCTCCCCCGTGGCCGCCACCTCGCTGAGCCGAGATGCGCCGGTACATGGGCGCGGCCGTCGCCTTGATGTCGAAGTCGCCCTGCTGCGCCAGGTCGTGCAACCAGCCGAGCACCTCCTCGTGCTGCTGCGGCGAGATCATGCTCAGCTGCTGGCCGCGGCCCATGGGCACGAGGAAGAAGACGCTCCACTGGACCGCACCGACCTCGCGGACGAACTGCACCATCTCGGGAAGCGCGTCGACGTTGTGGGTCGTGACCGTGGTGTTGATCTGAGTGCTCAGTCCGATTTCCTTCGCGTTGTGCAAGATCGTCATCGTGCGCTCCCAGGAGCCCCTGACCCTGCGGAACTCGTCATGGATCTCCGGTGTCGGAGAGTCCAGGCTCAGGGCGATCCGACGCACGCCTGCCTCCTGCGCGCGGCGCAGCCGCTTCACCGTCGGCAGGGCCGTCGCCGTGGGGGTCAGCGAGCACCGCAGGCCGGCGGAGTCGGCGTACGCGATGAGGTCGAACAGGTCTGGCCGCATCATCGGGTCGCCGCCGGTGAACACCAGGATCGGCGAGCCGAACTCGGTGAACCGGTCGATGAGGGCGTAGCCCTCCTCGGTGGTCAGCTCCCCGGGTGCGCGACGATGCTGCGCATCAGCACGGCAGTGCACGCACGAGAACGCGCAGGCACGCGTCACCTCCCACGCGATCGTGAACGGCGCGCGGTCGAAGTCCACCTTCGCGAGCCACGAGTTGCGCTCCTGACGCTGCTGCCGCGAGCTCGCCCGGACGTCCTGCACCGTCACCGTCGCCTCCCCGGGCTCGCCGGAGGTCGGCGCCGGCCCCGGCCAGCCTCGCTGGACGCGCGCAGAGGCAGCAGGGACGAAGGTCCCGTCAGCGATGTGGCGTAGGCAACGTGGACAGGCGGCGCACCGTGATCAGTCCGGGCCGTCGACCGGTCTCAAGGTGCCCTGTGCGGGCGAAGTCCGCCCACAGTCGGCGCAGCTGCTGTCCTCGGACGTCGGCCTGCTTCCAGTCCGTCCCCGCGACGAGCGGCATGCCCTGCCAGATGTCCCGGTCGCCGAACAGCAGCGGCATGCGCCACGCTGCGTCGGCCGCGTGCTCCTCGTCGACGGTGAGGTCCCCCATGGCGCCGGGCAGCAGGTCCTGGAGCAACGGTGACGGTGGCTGCGGGCAGGCAGGCGACCAGCGCGACGCGTCGATCGGTTCGCGAGACCGAGGCTCCCGTTGCGGACGGCCGAACCGCTCTGCACGCGCGTTGCGGATACCCGTGGCACGCAGGACGCCGGGGGCGCGCCAGCAGAGCACGGTGCCGGCGGGGCACTCCCAGGTCGGCAGCGGCGGCCAGGTCCCGGTCGGCTGCGGGCCGCTCAGCACCATCCCGCAGGTCTACCAGGACCGTCGAGCGGTTGCGCCGTCACCTCGACCCGAGAAGATGCCGGGATGAGCGACAGCCACCGCCTCGTGCTCGTCCGCCACGGGCAGACGGAGTGGTCACGCACGGGCCGGCACACCGGTCTCACCGACGTGGACCTCACCGCCGAGGGCGAGCGTCAGGCTCGGGCCCTGGCACCCGCGCTCCTCCCCTACCGCGGCTGCCCGGTCTGGAGCAGCCCCCTGACCCGCGCGCGCCGGACGGCTGAGCTCGCTGGCCTTCGCGACGTCGAGGTGACCGACGACCTGCTGGAGTGGGACTACGGCGGCTACGAAGGGCTCACCACGGCGCAGATCCGGGGCGGCGACGCAGGGTCCGGCTGGACCGTCTTCTCCGACGGCGTCGTGCCCGGCGACACGCCGGGCGAGAGCCTCCAGCAAGTCACCACCCGCGCCCGACGGGTGCTCGACCACGCACGGACCGTCCTGGACTCGTCCAACCTCGTGCTCGTCGGCCACGGCCACGCGCTGCGCGTGCTCGCTGCCTGCTGGGTGGACGCCGACCCCACCTTCGGTGCCCGACTCATCCTGGCGGCAGGCTCGGTCAGCGTGCTGGGGTCGGAGCACGACGTCGCGGGCATCCTGTCGTGGAACGCCTCCGCCGTGGGCGAGCTCTCGCCGGCGGCCGGTCCGCCTCAGTAGCGGAAGCGGCCGACGACGTCCTGCAGCTCGGCGGACATCTGCGCCAGCTGCGCGGCCGCCTCGCGGGTCTCGGCGACACCCTGGGTCGTGCTCTCCGTCGCCTGAGCGACCGCCTCGATGCTCGTCGCGATCTCCGTCGAACCGACGGCCGCCTGGCTGACGCTGCGGTTCATCTCGTTGGTCGTCGCTGTCTGCTCCTCGACAGCCGAGGCGATCGTCATCTGGTACGAGCTCATCTCGCCGATGATCGACGAGATCTGCGAGATCGCGTCGACGGCTCCCCTGGTGTCGCTCTGGATCGTCTCGACGATGTCGGCGATGTCCTGCGTCGCACGCGCCGTCTCGCCGGCGAGCTCCTTGACCTCACCGGCCACCACCGCGAAGCCCTTGCCCGCGTCGCCCGCGCGGGCGGCCTCGATGGTCGCGTTGAGCGCGAGCAGGTTCGTCTGCTCGGCGACGGAGCCGATCATCTTGACGACGTTGCTGATCTCCGCGGACGACTCCCCCAGCCGACCGACCACCTGGGTGGTCGACTCCGCCACCTGCACCGCCGAGCCCGCGACCCGCGCGGCCTCGGTCGCGTTGTGCGCGATCTCGCGGATCGAGGAGCCCATCTCCTCGGAACCGGTCGCGACGGTCTGGACGTTGTGCGAGACCGCTCCGGCCGACTGGGCCACGTGACGGGCCTGCTCCGACGCCTCGAGCGCCGAGCTCGAGATGCTGTCGGACGTCGCGGCCATCTGCGCCGCCGCGGCGGACAGGGTCGTCGCGGAGCCGGCGACGGTCTCCACCATGCCTCGCAACGACGTCATGGCCTGGTCCATGGACATCGCCAGCCGACCCACCTCGTCCTTGGAGGTGACGCCGGACGTCGCGGTGAGATCGCCCTGCGCGATCGAGCTCAGCGCCTCCAGGCACCGACGCACCGGTCCGACGATCGAGCGCGTCAGCAGGACGCCGCAGGCGACCGCCAGGGCGAGCGCCACCAGGGACGCGAGCACGATCGCGACCCGCGCCGTGGTCGCTGCCCGGTCGGCTTCCTTCAGCAGGTCCGTCTTGCGCTTGTCGAGGGACTTCTGCAGCGTCTCGGTCGAGCCGAGCAGGTCCGACCAGGCGGTGTCGAGGTCCTCGTTCAGCACGGTGTAGGCGCGAGCCATGGCCTCGGGGTACGCGGCCGCGATGTCCTTGACCATGCGGTCGTTGATCTTGAAGTACATGTCCCACTGGCTGTGGATCATGTCGAGCGTCTTGCGTTCGTACGGAGTCAGCTCGGAGGCCGGGATCTCGTCCATGACCTTGTAGGCCGCCTCGCGGGACGCCATGATGCCGACCTGGTTGTCGGCCTTCGGGTCGACCGCGACGTCCGAGCCCTCGACGACCGCCTGCGCGAAGATGTAGCCCTGCCAACCGCTCACGTCGGCGTCCAGGTACCGCAGCTCCTGCACCTGCTGGCGCAGCTGCTCGAGGCGTTCGGTCTTGTCCCGGACGCTCTGCTGCTGCTGAGCGCCCCAGACGCCGGCCAGTCCCACCAGCAGCATCAGCGCCGACACGAGGCCGAAGGCGATGGCCAGGCGCCCTCCCAGAGACCGGTTGAGCAGCAGGCGGTGCATCGCGGACGGACCTCGCAGACCTCGTGACGGCAGACCGACTCCCGGCCTGCGGGCGGGGCGGACGGGTGAACCACCCGGTGCGTGCCCCTACCACCGACCTATCGGCGGCTACCATCAGCACCTGAGGGGCGAGCCGGGAGCGTTCTCGGGGCTCTCCGGGCCACACGAGGACGGTGCGCTCGCGCCCCCGCCCAGCCACCCCTGGCTCGGCGAGGCACCGGCGATGGCCGAGGGCTGGACGCGCCGGATTAGGGTAGGGCCAGGTCCCTGCTTGCGAACCCCGAGGAGATGCCTGAATGAGCGTCCTCGACCACCTGTGCACCACGCCTGGGGTCTTCTGGGGCCTGGGTCGGGGACCGAACAGCGACTTCGTGTCACGCGTGGCGGTCGTCGCCCACGACGACGGCTCCGTCACGCTGGACTACGAGGCGTGGTCGCAGGACGAGGGCCTCCAGCACGCCGAGGCCATGCGGCTCTGCCGGGTCCCGGACGGGTCGGGACGGGTCCTGCTCATGGCCACCTCCGACGGCAGCGACGACACCATGACCTTCCGCGAGGGTGACAGCGGGGTCTTCGGCAGCA
Organism: Actinomycetales bacterium; assembly: GCA_035707965.1. Classification (GTDB taxonomy): domain Bacteria; phylum Actinomycetota; class Actinomycetes; order Actinomycetales; family Angustibacteraceae; genus DASSTJ01. The sequence continues at coordinate 38,918 of DASSTJ010000124.1, read as the reverse complement.
CCGGTCAGGACCGGGTGGGCCTGGTGCTCGTGCCGGACGACGGACGCCTGGCCTTCTCCTGGTGGTGGCCCGACGACAACGGCGTCCTCAGCCAGCAGTCGCACGCTGAGGTCACGCTGCTGCGCCCGCTCGTCTCGCCGCCCGCCTCGCTGCACGCGCCCGCACCGGCGGCTGACCACGCCGGACAGGCGCCCGACGAGGAGACGTCCGACCTCGAGCGGGTGGCCGAGGCCGACGAGCACGTCTCCGCCGCCGACGAGACCAGCAAGGCGACGGCCGACGACACAGCCGGCGATGACACCGTCACCGACGAGGCGGCCGACCAGAGCACCGAGGACGCCGAGGGCGCGGGGCTCGCCGCCACCACGGCCTCGAGTGGCACCGAGCAGGACACGTCGCTGGCCGCGACGCCGCCTGCGTCGGGCTCGATGCCGGACGTGCCGTGGCCCGGCATCGTCGTCCTCGCGGGCAGCGGCACCGGCGTGGTGGCTCAGCGACTGGCGGAGCGGCTCACCCGGGCGGCCGTCGTGCGCACCGACCTCTTCGACAAGGCCGTCCGCGGCAGCGACGCCTCGACCGTGGACACGGCGCTGCGTCACCGCATCGCCATCGCCGTGACCCACGGATACGCCCGCAGCGGGCACCCGGTGATCCTGCACGGCGCCGCAACCCGCGTGGAGCACGCCCAGCTCGTCGACGAGCTGCGGACGGCCGGGCTGGCCCCGGTCCGCCTCGTCGACGTGGCGGAGGGCGAGGACTACGGCGAGGTCGCGCGTCGGCTCATCGACGGGGACTGACGTCTCCCGCTCCTCCGGCTCCGAGCCGGTCACCGTTCGGTCGGCACGTCCCAGGTGTGCACCGGCTCGTTGGAGTGCATGCCCTCCATGTAGTGGCGGAGCATCTGGCGGACGGCGGTCGGGCGGTCGACGCCGCGCGACTCGAGCGCGGTGACCGTGGCGACCTGCCACTCCGCGCCGTTGCGTCCCGTCTTGCAGCGGCCCTCCACGACACCGAGGTAGCGGTCCCGCACCGCCGCTGAGACGCCCCACCGCTGCAGCCCTTCGTCCGCGAGCGGCAGCAGGTGGCGCAGCACGAGCTCCTCGGCGGGCAGCTCTCCCAGACCTGGCCAGTACACGGTGCCGCGGATGCCACGTCGTGCGCAGTCAGTGAAGTTCGCCTCCGCGGTGGCGAAGCTCATCTTGGTCCAGACCGGCCGGTCCTCCTCGCTGAGCACGCGCGCCGCCCCGTAGTAGAACGCCGAGTTCGCCAGCACGTCCACCACCGTCGGCCCGGCCGGCAGCACTCGGTTCTCCACACGCAGGTGCGGCCGTCCGCCGACCAGGTCGTACACCGGCCGGTTCCAGCGGTACACGGTGCCGTTGTGCAGGCGCAGCTCCTGCAGGCGCGGCGCCTTGCCGGCGTCGAGCATCGCGACGGGGTCCTCGTCGCTGATCTCGGGCAGCAGCGACGGGAAGTACCGCACGTTCTCCTCGTAGAGGTCGAAGATCGACGTGATCCAGCGCTCGCCGAAGAAGACCCGCGGGCGGACACCCTGGTTGCGCAGCTCCACGGACCGGGTGTCGGTGGCCTGGAGGAACAGCTCTGTGCGCGTCTCGGCCCAGAGCCGCTTGGCGAACAGGTACGGCGAGTTGGCACCGAGCGCCAGCTGTGGGCCCAGCAGCGTCTGGGCGGCGTTCCACGCTCGGGCGAACTCCTGCGGGCTGACCTGCAGGTGCAGCTGGACGGACGTGCAGGCCGACTCCGGGGCGATCGTATCGGCGTAGGTGGTGAGGCGCTCTCCCCCGTCGGGCGCCTGGATGTCGATCAGCAGGTCCTCGCCACGAGCGGCGAACACCGACTCGTTGAGCGCCGCATAGCGGGCGTTCGCGCTCATCCACTCGGTGTGGAAGTGCTCCGGCGTGATGGTCGGGAGGATGCCGATCATGACGATGTGCGACCCGGCGGAACGAGCCTTCTCCTCTGCCGCGTTGAGGCTCGCCCGCAGCAGCTCCTCCAGCTCCAGCGCGGAGTCCCCGGGCAGCGGGCGGGGCTGCACGTTCAGCTCGATGTTGTACTGCCCGAGCTCGGTCTGGTAGTCCGGGTCGGCGATGCTCTCGAGCACCGCCGCGTTGGTCATGGCCGGCTCGAGGTCGTCGTCGACGAGGTTGAGCTCGATCTCCATGCCGGTGAGCGGGCGGTCGAAGTCGAAGCTCGACTCGGAGAGCATGCGCTCGAAGACGTCGAGGCACTGCCGCACCTTCTCGCGGTAGCGCTGACGCTGCTCGCGGGTGTACACGCCGGACGAGACCTCGTCTCCCATGCGCAGACCCAACCACGATCGTGCCACCGCGACCAGCCGATCGGTGGTCGGTCCCGAGCGGCAGCCGCCCCTCCGGTCGCGCCTCCTCGGATCTGTCGGCGCCGCGACCTAGCCTGCCGTCGTGCGCATCCTTCACACCTCCGACTGGCACCTGGGGCGCAGCTTTCACCGGGTGGACCTGCTGTCGCACCAGGCGTCGTTCGTGGACCACCTGGTCGAGGTCGTGCGCGCGGAGACGGTCGACGTCGTCGTGGTCGCCGGCGACGTCTACGACCGGGCGCTTCCCGCGGTCGACACCGTGGCCCTGCTCGACGAGACCCTTGCGCGGCTGCGGGCCACCGGTGCGGTCGTGCTGCTCACCAGCGGCAACCACGACTCCGCCGTCCGGCTGGGGTTCGGGTCACGGGTGCTCGAGGCCGCGGGGGTCCACCTGCGCACCCGGCTCGACGACCTGGCCCGACCGGTCCAGCTGGAGGACGAGCACGGCCCGGTCGTGCTGTACGGGCTCCCCTACCTCGAGCCGTCGCTGACCGCCGACCCGCTCGGTTGCGACCAGCGCAGCCACACGTCGGTGCTGTCCGCGGCGATGGACCGCGTGCGTGCCGACCTGGCCCAGCGTCCTGGTAGCCGCTCGCTCGTGGCGGCCCACGCCTTCGTCGTCGGCGGCCAGGTGAGCGACTCCGAGCGCGACATCAGCGTGGGCGGCGTCGGCTCCGTGCCCTCCGACGTCTTCGCCGGCGTGGACTACGTCGCGCTCGGCCACCTGCACGGTCGCCAGACGATCTCCGACGGCGTCCGGTACAGCGGGTCTCCGCTGGCCTACTCGTTCTCGGAGCACGCGCACGCCAAGGGCTCGTGGCTCGTCGAGCTCGACGCCGAGGGAGTGCGGTCCGTCGAGGCCGTGCCGGCACCGGTCCCCAGGCCCCTGTCGCTGCTGAGGGGTCGGCTCGACGACCTCCTCGGCGATCCCGCTCACGCCGAGGCAGAGGGTTCCTGGTGCCAGGTCACGCTGACCGACCCGGCCCGCCCACGCGACGCGATGGCACGGCTGCGCCAGCGCTTCCCGCACGCGCTGGTGCTGACGTTCGAGCCGGACGCCGGGGCCAGCGTCGACGAGGGCTACGCGGCGCGAGTGCGCGGGCAGAGCGAGCTGGACGTGTGCTGCGGCTTCCTCGAGCACGTGCGAGCCGGCGTCGGGGCTGACACCGCCGAGCGCGAGATGCTCCAGACGGCCCTGGAGCGGGCACGGGTGGCGACCTCGGAGTCCGCGGCATGAGGTTGCACCGGCTCGAGCTCACGGCCTTCGGACCGTTCGCCGGCACCGAACGTGTCGACTTCGACGAGGTCGGCGCGTCAGGACTGTTCCTGCTGCACGGGCCGACGGGCGCGGGCAAAACCACGCTGCTGGACGCCGTGTGCTTCGCGCTCTTCGGTCACGTGCCCGGTGCCCGGGGCGCTGCCCGCCAGCGCCTTCGCAGCGACCACGCCCCCGGTGACCGGGAGCCGTCGGTGCGTCTCGAGCTGACCGTCAGCGGCCGCCGCCTCGAGATCGTCCGGTCCCCCGAGTGGCAACGGCCCAAGCGTCGTGGCACCGGCACGACGAAGGCGCAGGCCAGCACCACGGTCCGAGAGCTCGTCAACGGTGACTGGGTGGCCCTCACCTCACGCAACGACGAGGCTGGTCACCTGCTGCAGCAGCTCGTCGGCATGGGCGTCGAGCAGTTCACGAAGGTGGTCCTGCTGCCTCAGGGCGAGTTCGCCGCGTTCCTCCGCTCCAACGCCGAGACGCGGCGTGAGGTGCTCTCGCGGCTCTTCGAGATCGACCGCTACACCGGAGTCGAGTCCTGGCTCGCCGACGAGCGCCGCCGGCTCTTCCGGCAGGTCGAGGACGCCGACCGCCGCACCGACGAGCTCGTGAGCCGAGCCGTCGAGGCCGCCGCAGGACTGCGCGAGGTCGCGCTCGCCGATCCGGCGACGCCCGACGCGCTGGTCGAGGGCAGCGTGGGAGACGACGCCGTGGGCCACGCTGGCGCAGACGCCGACCGCAAGCCGGTGCTTGTCGTCGCTGACCTCCTGGAGCGTGCCGACGTCGCGACCCGGGCGGGCGAGGTGCACCTGGTGCGGTGCGAGGAACGGGTGACCTCGAACCGCCACGCGGCCTCGGCGGCGGCCGCTCTGACCGACCTGCAGGGTCGCCGTCGGACCGCCCAGAAGGCTCTCGCCGAGCTCGACACCCAGCGCGAGACCCTCGAGACCGACCGGCGGCGGCTGATCGCGGCACGCCGAGCGCTGCCGTTGGGCCCCCTGCTGGCAGCCCGCCGTGACGCGGCCGCGTCCTGGTGCTCCGCCGCGTCGGTGGTGACCCGGGCCGTCACGATGCCCAGCCTCCGCACCTGGCTGACGGCGGTTGCCGAGCTCCCTGAGAACCTGCCGGTGACAGCGGGCCTGGCCCAGCACGAGATCCTCACCGCCCACGCCCAGCTGCTGCGGCTCCTGCCGGACGTCGCCGCGTGCGACGAGCGCCGCTCCGCTCTCGAGGCGCAGCGCGGGGCCTTGCGCGACGCCCTCGCGCGCCTCGACGTGCGAGAGGCCCTCGCCGACGAGGTTGCACGCCTCTCCACGGCCGTCGCCACGACCCAGCAGCAGCGCGACGTGGCCGCGACGGCCATGGCGGCGGCTCGCCACCAGCAGGAGCAGACGGCCGCTCACCTCGAGCTGCTGCGCGCCGACCTGCCCGACGTGCCGTCGCGGGAGGCGAGCGTGGACCGTGCCCGCACCGTGCGTGGGCACGCCGAGGAGCACGCCAAGGTGCTGCGGCAGCTGGAGCGGGCAGAGGTCACGTGCCGTCAGGCGATCGACCGCGACCAGGCCGCTCGGGACCGACTCCTCGACGTGCGGGAGCGGCGCCTGGTCGGCATCGCGAGCGAGCTGGCGCAAGCGCTGCGGTCCGGCGACCCGTGCCCGGTCTGCGGCAGCGCCGACCACCCGGCGCCGGCGCTGGTCGGCGAGCAGCACGTCGGCCGTGCCGCCGAGCAGGAAGCGGCGCGTGAGGCCGAGGTGGCACGAGCCGAGCGCAATGCCGCGACCTCAGCGCTCGCAACGCTGCAGAGCAGGTCTGCCGAGCTCGGCGCGCTCACCGGAGGGTTGGACGTCTCGCGGGCGGCCGACGCGGTGCTGGCCGCCGAGGAGTCTCTGCGTCAGTCGCAGCAGGCGCACGACCGGCAGCGAGAGGTGGCTGAGACCCACGCAGCAGCGCTGGCCGACGTCGACCGGTGCATCGCGGAGGTCTCGTCGCTCGTCCAGGAGCAGGGTCGGCAGGAGGCTCGGCTGGCCGAGGCACGGGGGCGGCTGCGCTCGGTCGACGACGAGCTGCAGTCGTTGCTGGCACGCGCGCTGGTCGAGCAGGAGCTGACGTGCAGCGACGAACCGTTCGACCCGCGGGCCGTCCAGGACGACCTCGTCGCCCGGGCCGACGCGATCGACGACGAGCTCGACGCGGTCCTGGCCGTTCGTCAGGCACGCACCCAGCTCGAGACGGCGTTCGCCGACCTCGATGGTGTGCTTCGCCGGCTCGGCATCACGGCCGACGAGTGCGGGGTCGACGACGTCGACGCGGCAGCCGGCGCGCTGCTCAGCAGCGAGGCGCTCGAGGCGCTCGCTGCCTCGGTGGAGTCCCGCGACCGCCGTCGCGTGGAGCTCCTCGCCGAGGTGGACCGGCCCGAGCTCGTCGAGGCAGCCAGCCAGCCCGAGCCCGACCTCGTGGCGATCGAGGCGGCCTTGGTCCACGCCGAAGCCGAGCTGCGGCGGGCCACCGCGGAGCACGCCGTCTGCCAGCGGAGCGCGGCCGCGCTGAGGCGGCACCACGCCGAGCTGAGCGCCCACGAGCTCGCCGCGGCTGACCTGCGAGATCGCTACGACCGCCTGGACGAGCTGAGCCACTGCGTCGACGGCACCGGTGGAGGCAACGGACGCCGCATGCGCCTGTCGGCGTACGTGCTCGCCGCGCGGCTCGAGCAGGTGGCGGCTGCCGCGACCGAGCGGCTCGACGTCATGACCGGGGGGCGCTACGCGCTGGTGCACAGCGACGAGGTGGCCAAGGGCGGCGTCCGCAGCGGTCTGGCGCTCCGGGTGGTCGACAGCTGGACAGGAGTGGAACGCGACACCGCCACGCTCTCCGGCGGCGAGTCGTTCCTCGCCTCGCTGGCCCTCGCCCTCGGGCTCGCCGACGTCGTGCAGGCCGAGGCCGGGGGCACGAGCATCGAGACCCTGTTCGTCGACGAGGGCTTCGGCACCCTCGACGACGAGACTCTCGACGAGGTCATGACCGTGCTGGACGGACTGCGCGACGGGGGCCGCACCGTGGGCGTCGTGAGCCACGTCGCCGAGCTGCGGCAACGGATCCCCAGCCGCATCGAGGTCGAGAAGCGCCGTGACGGCTCGCGGCTCGTCGTCCACGACGCCTGCGCCTGACGTCGGGCGGAGGGGGCCGGGCCCGTCACTCCTCGAATGCCTCCGGTGGCGGGCACGAGCAGACCAGGTGCCGGTCGCCGTAGGCGCCGTCGATGCGGCGAACGGGCGGCCAGTACTTGGTGCGGGGGTCGACCCCGGCCGGGTAGGTCGCCTCGGCACGGGTGTAGGCGTGCTCCCACTCCCCCACCAGGCTGACCGCGGTGTGCGGCGCTGCCCGCAACGGGCTCTCCTCGACAGGCCAGCGGCCGGACGCCACCTCGTCGATCTCGTGCCGGATCGCGATCATCGCCTCGCAGAACCGGTCGAGCTCAGCCAGATCCTCGCTCTCGGTGGGCTCGACCATCAGCGTGCCGGCCACCGGGAACGACATCGTCGGCGCGTGGAAGCCGTAGTCGATGAGTCGCTTCGCGACGTCGTCCACCGTCACGCCGGTCGACGACGTCAGCTCGCGCAGGTCGAGGATGCACTCGTGCGCCACGAGGCCGTCGTGGCCGCTGAAGAGCACCGGGAACGCGCCGCGGAGCCGGGCCGCCACGTAGTTCGCCGACAGGACCGCCGTGCGCGTCGCTCGCGCCAGGCCGTCCGCGCCCATCAGCCGGATGTAGGCCCACGAGATGGGCAGGATCAGTGCGGAGCCGTAGGGCGCTGCCGACACCGGCCCGACACCCGTCTGTGGCCCCGCGTCGGGCACCAGCGGGTGATTGGGCAGGTAGGGCGCCAGGTGCTCACGCACGGCTACCGGCCCGACCCCCGGGCCACCGCCACCGTGCGGGATGCAGAACGTCTTGTGCAGGTTCAGGTGCGACACGTCCGCGCCGAAACGGCCCGGCTGCGCGAGCCCCACCAGAGCGTTGAGGTTGGCGCCGTCGACGTAGACCTGGCCGCCGGCGTCGTGCACGAGCGCGCACAGCTCGGTGATCGTTCCCTCGAAGACCCCGTGCGTCGACGGGTACGTCACCATGATCGCGGCCAGGTCGTCGCGGTGCGCCTCGACCTTGGCCCGCAGGTCGTCCATGTCGATGTCGCCACCGGTGGCGGTCTTGACGACAACCACCTTCATGCCGGCCATCACCGCGCTGGCCGCGTTGGTGCCGTGAGCACTGGCCGGGATGAGGCACACGCGCCGCGCGCCCTCACCGTGCGCCCGGTGGTAGGCGCGGATGGCCAGCAGACCGGAGAGCTCGCCCTGCGAGCCGGCGTTCGGTTGCAGGGACACCGCCGCGTAGCCGGTGAGGGCGACGAGGAACTCCTCGAGCTGGCGGATCAGCGCCACCGTGCCCTCGGCCTGGTCCTGCGGCGCGAACGGGTGCAGGTCAGCGAACTCCGGCCACGTGATGGGCTCCATCTCCGTGGTCGCGTTGAGCTTCATCGTGCAGGAGCCGAGCGGGATCATGCCCCGGTCCAGGGCGTAGTCCCGGTCCGCGAGCTCACGCAGGTAGCGCAGCATCTGGGTCTCGCTGTGGTGCTTGTGGAACACCGGGTGCGTCAGGTAGCCAGACGTGCGCGTCAGGGCCGAGGGCAGCCGGTCGTGGTCGGCCTCGAGGACATCAGCCGCGTCGCCCCCGAATGCCGCGACCACCGCGCCGAGGTCGGCCGGGGTCGTGGTCTCGTCGCACGCGATGCTCACGTGGTCGTCGTCCACCTGCCACAGGTTCACCCCGCGCCCGCGAGCGGCGGCCACCACCTCACCCGCCCGGCCGGGTACCCGGGCGAGCACGGTGTCGAAGAGCTCCGCGTGCACGACGTGGACACCGTCGAGACCACGCAGGGCGTCGACCAGGGCCATGGCGCGGCGGTGGACGCCACGCGCGATGGCGGCCAGGCCAGCCGGCCCGTGGTACACGGCGTACATCGACGCCATCACGGCCAGGAGCACCTGTGCGGTGCAGATGTTGCTCGTGGCCTTGTCCCGACGGATGTGCTGCTCGCGCGTCTGCAGCGCCAGCCGGTACGCGGGGCGGCCGTCGGCGTCCACCGACACCCCGACCAGACGACCCGGAAGGCTGCGCTCGAGACCGGCGCGCACGGCCATGTACCCGGCGTGCGGCCCACCGAAGCCCATCGGGACTCCGAACCGCTGCGTCGTGCCGACCGCGACGTCCGCGCCCATCTCGCCGGGCGCCTTGAGCAGCGTCAACGCCAGGAGGTCGGCGGCGACCGTGAGCAGGGCCCCGCGCTCGTGCAGGGCGTCGGCCAGCGGTGTCACGTCGCGCAGCACGCCGGACGCGCCCGGGTACTGGACGACGGCACCGAAGACCCCCGCCCCGCCCGCGGCCTCTTCGAGCCGAGCGCTCACGTCGTCCGGGCCAGCGGTCGCGACGTCGGCCACGACCACCGGGATGCCGAGAGGCTCTGCTCGCGTCTCGATCACGGCACGTGTCTGCGGCAGCACGTCACTGTCCACCACCAGCACGGCGCCCTGCGGCACCTTGCTGCTGCGCCGCATGAGCGTCATCGCCTCGGCAGCGGCGGTCGCCTCGTCGAGCAGGGACGAGTTGGCCGTCGTCAGGGCCGTCAGGTCGCAGACCATCGTCTGGAAGTTGAGCAGGGCCTCGAGCCGGCCCTGGGAGATCTCCGGCTGGTAGGGCGTGTACGCCGTGTACCAGGCCGGGTTCTCGAGCACGTTGCGCTTGACGACGCCGGGCACGTGCGTGCCGTAGTAGCCGAGGCCGATCATCGACCGCAGCACGGTGTTGCGTCCCGCGAAGGACCGCAGCTCTGCCAGCACCTGGGGCTCGCTGCGGCCTGCGGGCAGCGCGAGATCGCCCTTCATGCGGATCGACGACGGCACCGCGCGGTCGAGCAGCTCGGTCAGGCCCGGCTGGCCGACGACGCGGATCATCGCGGCCTCGTCGTCGAGGGTCGGCCCGACGTGGCGGTCTACGAACGGCGCGGCGTCGGTGCGCTCGTCGGGTGCGACGAGGGGACCTGTGCTGTCGCGGGAGATGACGCTCACCTGGAGGCTCCTGACCCTGGGCCGGCGGCTGCCGGAACGCGGTACGGACCTCCCCCTCTGTCACCGCGAAGCCGGGCCTCACGCGCTCCAGAGCTGCCTCGCCCGCACGGTCCTGGTGCCTGAGAGGTTCTGGGGAGAATTGCCCCTTCGGCGTCCGTCCAGGCGCGCGCGCCGTCCGGACTCTCCCGTGCAGGGTCGAAAGCACCTCCAGGATATCGGAGGTCGGCACCGACGGCCGTCAGCCGGTGCGACGGACCCGTCGCCGCGCCGACAACTCGTCGCCCGGGTGGTCGGCAGGAGCCGACTCGTCGCCGTCGGGACGCTCGCTCGGGAGCTGCGCCAGGTCGCCCTCGACCTCGCGCCAGACGCGACCGACCGCGATGCCGAACACTCCCTGGCCGCCCTGCACGAGGTCGATGACCTCGTCGGCGGAGGTGCACTCGTACACGCTCGCGCCATCGCTCATCAACGTGATCTGTGCCAGGTCCTCGACACCGCGCTCCCGAAGGTGCTCGACGGCCGTGCGGATCTGCTGCAGCGACACGCCGGTGTCGAGCAGCCGCTTCACGATCTTCAGCACGAGGATGTCGCGGAAGCTGTAGAGACGCTGGCTGCCCGACCCCGTCGCGCTGCGCACCGACGGCTCCACGAGCCCCGTCCGGGCCCAGTAGTCAAGCTGGCGGTACGTGATGCCCGCCGCACCGCACGCAGTCGTACCGCGATACCCGGCGTCGGTTGGAAGCACCGGCAGGTCATCGGTGAACAGCAAGCCCTGGGCAGCCACCGGTACGCGTCTCGTCCGATCGCCAGCGGCGTCGCTCGTGCTCACGGGACCTCCTGGTCTCGGCCCCCTCGCCGAGCAGCGGGGCCACTCGGGCCGCGCGGGTCGGACGGACCACATCGGTGGAACTACAGACGGGGCGTTCTGTCTCGACGGTAGGTGTCGGGGGCCCCGACGTCAACGACAGGTGGAGGGTTGCGCTCCGGCGTGTCGCGGGCCGGCACGCCGCGCAAGTCTCACCCTCAAGTTGAAGGTTCGAGTCAGGCCTCGGTCGGCGCCTCACCCGGTCCGGGGCCCTCGAAGTCGTCCGGCGAGATCTGGTCCAGGAACTCGCGGAACTTCTCCACCTCGTCCTCCTGCTCGTCGGGCACCGCGATGCCCTCCGAGTCCAGCACCTCCTCCGCCCCCACGATGCGCGTGCCGGTGCGCAGCGCCAGTGCGATCGCGTCGGAGGACCGAGAGCTGACCTCCACCCCGCCGTCGAAGACGAGGGACGCGAAGAAGACCCCGTCGCGGACCTCGACGATCCGGACCTCCTGCAGCGGTCGGTGCAGCGCGTCGAGGACGTCCTTGAAGAGGTCGTGGGTCAGCGGACGGGGTGGAACCACGCCCTGCTGCGCGTACGCGATGGCCGTCGCCTCCGCGGCCCCGATCCAGATCGGCAGGTAGCGCTCGCCCCCAGCCTCGCGCAGCAGCACGATCGGCTGGTTGTTGGGCAGCTCCACCCGCACTCCGACGACCTCGAGCTCTCGCACCTCGCCACCGTACCGCCCGGGTGACGACCGGACGAGCAGAGCACCGGAGCCGGACAGAGCCGCTGCGTCGGAGGCGTCAGGTGAGCCCGGAGCGCTCCAGGCCCGCCCGTACCAGAGCCGCGTGCAGCCGCAGCGCCACCGCGGAGATCTCGCGTGCGGCGTCGTCCGCGCGAGCCCGCCCGTCGCCACCCCGCTGACGCAGCAGGGGCTGCACCACCTGCTCCACGAGTCCGACCTCGCGATCCGCCGCGGCCCGGAACGCCCGCAGGTGTCGGGCCTCGATGCCGTAGCCGGACAGCTCGGCCGCGGCGGTCGCGACCTGGAGCGCGGCGTCCCCGAACCAGCCGGACGCACCCGGGGTCACAAGGCCGTAGCCGACGAGCTCGTCCAGCTGCTCCCTGGACAAGCCGGCGGCTGCGCACACCTCGTCGGCGCGCAGGCGCACGTGCGCGCCGGGTCGCAGGAAGGGCGCGTCGTCGTCCGGCGAGGGGACGCTGCGCGGGCCGGTCGCACCCGCCACCGGGCGTTCTGCCCCCCGCGCGACGGCGTCGAGGTGGGCCCTGATCTTGCGCAGCGGCCAGTAGTGGTCCCGCTGCAGCGCCATCGCGTAGCGCAGCCGTTCGACGTCGTCGGACGTGAACTTGCGGTACCCCGAGGGCGTGCGCGACGGTTCCACGAGCCCTTCGGACTCCCAGAGGCGGATCTTCGAGACGCTCACGTCCGGGAAGTCGGGAAGCAGGGCCGCGAGCACCTCCCCGATCGACATCGCGGAGTCGCGGCGCGAGACCGCCGGGCTCACCCCTGGTCGCCCGGAGGAGCCAGGTGGACGAGGAGGCGGAACTTGCCGATCTGGACCTCGTCGCCGGTGCTGAGCACGGTCGGGCCGTCGATCCTCGTGCGATTGACGTAGGTGCCGTTCAGGCTCCCGACGTCCTTGACGGCGAAACCGGTCGCGTCCCGCACGAACTCGGCGTGCTTGCGCGACACCGTCACGTCGTCGAGGAAGATATCGCTGTGCGGGTGCCGACCGACCGTCGTCACCTCGGCGTCGAGCAGGAAGCGTGCCCCCGCGTTCGGTCCGTGGTCGACGCGGAGCAGCGCCGTACCAGGCCGCAGCGAGGCGATGGTGCTGTCGTCGACCCGACCCGGGGCGCCCTCGGCCGGCTGGGGCGGAGCGGCCTCCGTGCCCCCCACGGCGGACAGTCGCATCGTGGTCGCGTCCGGCTGCTGGGCGTCGTCCTGCGGTGACTGGTCACCACGCGGCTGGTCCGCCATCGTGCCCCTCCTTCACGCTCCACCTGTTCGCTTGCTGCAGAGCTCGTCTCGCGGTCTCAGCCCGGGACCAGCCTGTCACAGCGGTCCCGACGGCACCATGTCTTCACCCGTGTGCCAGCTCCTCAACCGCGTGCGAGCTCTTCGCCCGGCTGCCGGGGCAGCCGTCAGCGGAGCTGCTCGCGGTAGGCGTCGGCGTCGAGCAGCTGCGGTTCTGCCCCGTCGGCCAGCTGCACCTCGAACATCCACCCCTCGCCGTACGGGTCGGAGTTCACCAGCTCAGGCGTGCCGTCCAGCGCGTCGTTGCGTGCGGTGACCGTGCCGGACACCGGGGCGTACAGGTCGCTGACGCTCTTCGTGGACTCGACCTCGCCGCAGGTCTCACCGGCCTCGACCGTCGAACCCACGTCCGGAAGGGTCACGAAGACGACGTCGCCGAGGGCGTCCTGCGCGTAGCCGGTGATCCCGACGCGCGCGACACCTTCGCCGAGCCGCACCCACTCGTGCTCCGGGGTGTAGCCGAGGTCCTCGGGGTACTCCTGGTTGCTCATGGTTCCTCGCGGTCTGCTCGGGCGACGTCGGGCGTCGGTGCCGTCGTAGGTGTGCTCGCTGCTGCGTACCGGACCCTACCCAGGCGGCGGTGTCGACGAGAGCCCAGGTGGTCAGGAGGCCGGCGGCGCCGGGCTCGGCGTGACGGCCGGGCGAGCGTACTGAGGGTCGGGAAGGGCGTGCAAGGCCGTCACCTCCACCTCGTCATGGGTCGCGACCGTGGCGTGAGCGCCCGCCGGCATGCTGGCGATCACCCCGCCGGGGATCTCCAACGCCGTCGCCATGGTCTGGCCGTCGCCCACGGCGCGCACCGTGTACGGCGCGCGCAGCATGACGTTGTCCACCGCGATGCCCCCGTCGACGTCCGTGAACGACGTGCTCGCGATCACGCGAGCCGAACCGATCTGGATCGCCTCCGCACCGGCGTCGCGCAGCTCCTGCACCAGGTCGAGCAGCGTGGCTGCGCGCACGGACGCCTGCGGGTCGGTGATGTAGACCTCGACGCCTGGTCCCTTGGCGGCAACGGTCCCAGCGAGGATCCCCAGCGTCGAGGCACGCGACCTCGCCGCATCGAGCGCAGCCTGGTCACCGGTGCGCACGTCGCTCAGCTGACGACGCTGGCTCTCCAGGTCGGAGGCCTCCGCCGCTAGGCGGTCGCGGCGATCACCGACGTCGTCGAGGATGCGCACGAGGTCGCTCTGCCGCAGGCTCGCGAGTCCCTGCTGCTCCGTCTGCCGCAGCTGGACGACGATCGCGAAGCCGAGAGCCGCCACCAGCAGGGCGACCAGCAGCTGCGCCTTCGAGAACCGTGCCAGTCGCCGAGACGCCGGGGCACCGTCGGTGCCCGTCGGCTCGTCGGGAGCGTCGCTGGACTCAGGCATGGAACAGGTGCCGGCGGATCGCGGCCACGTTGGAGAAGATGCGGATGCCGAGCACGACCACGACACCGGTGGAGAGCTGCGAGCCGACGCCCAGCTGGTCGCCCAGGTAGACGATGAAGGCGGCCACGATCACGTTCGACAGGAACGAGACGACGAAGACCTTGTCGTCGAAGATGCCGTCGAGCAGCGCCCGTACCCCGCCGAAGACGGCGTCGAGGGCGGCTACCACGGCGATCGGCAGGTAGGGCTGGGCCCAGACCGGGACCGAGGGCTGCAGCAGCAGACCGGCGACGATGCCCACGACGAGGCCGATGGCTGGGATCACGGCTGGTCCTCCTGGTGGCCGGTCTGGGTCGTCGGCAGGGACGACGAGCCCGACCGCCCACTGGTCGTGCCCGTGGTCGTCGGTGTGACCGCCGCGCCCGGCACACCGCCCTCCGGCACGGCGTGCCGGACGTCCAGACCTGAGCTGGCGGGCAGCGTGAGGTTCTTGGATGACGTGATCGAGGCGCGGATGCCGAAGTTGTCCTTCAGGTACTGCAGGTCACGCCCTCCCGCCCCGTCGCTGAACCGTGCCTGCAGGGTAGCCGGGTTGCCGATCGCACTGATCCGGTACGGCGGCGACAGCGGCCGGTAGTCCACGAGGATGGCGAGGCCGGCGGACCGGATCGCGGACAGCGCGGTGAGCCGCTGACCGTTGATGGCAACGGCCTCCGCGCCGGCGCCCCACAGTCCGTTCACCAGCACCTGGAGGTCTTGGTCGAGCACGCGACCGTCGTCGGCTTCGGTGCCGGCGCGCGGGTCGTTCACGCCCGACTGGTCGTTCACCGACTCGGCGTCGTCGACCTCGAGGACCAGCCCGGGCCCGACGACCGCCACGGCCCCGGTGGCGACACCGAGGCGCCTGACCTGGTCGGCGAGCCCGCCCTGTGCCTGCTGCTGCAGCCGCAGGGCGCGGTCGGACTCGATCTGCTCCTGCAGCTTTGCGTTGGACTTCTGCAGCTTCGCCGCAGCAGCGTCCTGCTTCTGGATCTCCTTGACCAGCTGGGCGCGCTCGCGCTGCAGCACCGTGCTCTGGCCGCGGGCCTGCAGGCCGGCCGCCACGAGGAGGAGACCCACGACGACCAGGGTCAGCAACGTCAGAGGGCTGCGCACGGCGCCCTTGGCCGGCGGCTCACCGCGCTCGCGCCGACGCCGCGCCGCCGCCTCGTAGCCCGGGTCGAGCGGACGCTCCATCACCTCGGTGAGCAGGGTCATGGAGGCGTCAAGCCGTCGGCCGGAGCTCTCCCTCGGCGTGGTCACCTGGCGTCCGCCTCGCGGGCACGACGCACGACCGACACGGTCTGCACCACGTACATGGCCCCCGCCACCCAGTACAGGCCCGTCCCCCACCAGGCGAAGCCCCAGCCGACGGCCCTGGCTACCTCCGCGAGCGTGCCCGTGCCGTCGGCGAGCAGCAGCAGCGGGAAGGCGTAGAGCAGGCAGAACGTCGCCGCCTTGCCGACGAAGTGCACCGGGAGCGCGAGATAGCCGTGCCGCTTCAGGACGCCGAGCAGCCCCACGAGCAGCAGCTCGCGGGCGAGGAGGGCGACGACGAGCCACCAGGGGATGATGTGCCGCCAGGCGAGCCCGAGCAGGGTCGTGAGGATGTAGAGCCGGTCCGCGAGCGGGTCGAGCAGCTGGCCGAGCCGCGAGACGAGGCCGAACCGCCGGGCGATCTTGCCGTCCAGGTAGTCCGTCGCCCCGCTGAGCATGAGGACGAGCAGGGCCCAGCCGTCGTGCTCGGCGAGGATCAGCCACAGGAACAGCGGTACGCCCACGAGCCGCAAGGACGACAGCACGTTGGGGACGGTGAGGACGCGGTGCGTCGTCACCGCCTCGGTGGTGTCCACTCTGCTCCTCGTCGGGCTTGGCTTCGGCCCGGACCACCCGCGCCCCGCCCAGCAAGGGTATGCGACGGCACCGACTCCGCCGAGCACGTGGAGCGGCGCGGATCGTCGTTCCTGGACCGGCCGGCAGGACCAGCACGCCAGGGCGCATCGGTGCGCCTGCGGGGTGGCCGTTGGTCCTGCCGTTCCGGCCGCTGCATGTCGGTGCTGGCCGCGACACTGGGCGGACGATGGCCGGCAGGGCGAGGGGACCAGCAACCCGATGACGATCAGCACGGCAGCGCTGCTTCGGATGCGGCTGCAGAGCCAGGGCCTCGTCCGTCCGGTCGCGCTCGGCGGCCCTGAGCAGGTGGTCGAGCGGCTCTTCGCCCTCCAGGGTCAGGACCTTGCCGGTGTCCAGTGGTCGCTCGGGCTCCGGTCGGGCGTCCGACGGTCCGAGGTCCGAGCGGCGTTCGCCTCCGGTGCCCTCGTCCGCACCTGGCCGTTCCGCGGCACCCTCCACGTGATGGCGGGCCGCGACGTGGCGTGGGTCCTTGAGCTGACCGGACGACGCACGCTGACCTCCGCCGCGAAGCGTCACCGCGATCTGGGGCTGGACGACGGCACGGTCGAGACGGCGCGCGCCGTCGCCGTCGACTCTCTGGCCGGAGGGCGTTCGCTGAGCCGGCAGGAGCTGTTCCAGACCCTCGACGAGCACGGCGTCAGCACCGAGTCTCAGCGCGGGGCGCACCTGCTGTGGTCTCTGTGCCTCAGCGGCACGTGCGTGCTAGGTCCTTTCGACGGTGACGCCCAGCGCATCGTGCTGCTCGACGAGTGGGTGCCGCAGCCACGCACGTTGACTCGCGAACAGGCGCTGGTCGAGGTCGTCGCCCGGTACCTGGCCGGGCACGGGCCGGCCACCGAGGCCGACCTCGCCTGGTTCACGAAGCTGCCACTGCGCGACCTCCGCGCCGGCATCGACGGCTGCCGTGACGAGCTGACCTCGTTCTCGCTGGGTGGGGCGACGTACCTGGCGCACGCGCCGACGTTGGACGCGGTGGCCGATCAGCGGCCGAGCGCGGTGCTCGCGCTCCCGGGCTTCGACGAGCTCCTGCTGGGCTACGCCGACCGCAGCGCCTCGCTGCCGCCGCAGCACGCGCCGCGCACGGTGCCAGGCAACAACGGCTTGTTCAAGGCGACGGTCGTGTCCCGCGGCCGCGTCCTCGGCCTGTGGTCTCGCCGCTCGACCGCCACGAAGACCGTCGTCACCGTCACGCCGTTCGACGGGGCCTTTCCCAGCGACGTGGTGAGCGGCCTGCTGCGCGTCGTCCACGCGTACGGCACCTACCTCGGCCACCCGACCGAGCTCCTCATCGGTGCAGGCGAGCCGTCTACGCGCGCGGCAGGACGGTGAGCACCCGCTCGATGTGGTGGCGGAACTCCGTCATGCAGCTCCGCACGAACTCCGCAGTGCTCTCGTTCGACACCTCGCCGTCGTCGGCGAAGACGTCCGGCGCGTCGTGGATGTACGCCTCCGGCGACGTCATCTGCCGCGCGGTGCCGAACCTACACACCTGGAGGTCCGGCCGTCTTCGATCTCCTGAGACATCACACGGTCGGGCTGACAGGATTTGAACCTGCGACCCCTTGACCCCCAGTCAAGTGCGCTACCAAGCTGCGCCACAGCCCGTGGTGCTACTCGGGGGATCCTACACGCCTAGCCAGGTCTGCCCCCCTGCAGCGACGTCTGTGCGCCAGTGCGGCATGTCACCGCCACACCGCACCGGCGTGCTTCCCTCAGGAGCGGCGGCGCTTCTCCCGGACTCGCACGCTGACCTCGATGGGCGAGCCGACGAACCCGAACGTCTCGCGCAGCCGGCGCTCGATGAAGCGGCGGTAGCCGGCCTCGAGGAACCCGCTGGCGAAGACGACGAAGCGCGGCGGCCGGGTGGACGCCTGGGTGGCGAACAGCACACGCGGCTGCTTGCCACCACGCAAGGGATGCGGGTGCGCGGCGACCAGCTCGCCCAGGAACGCGTTGAGGCGGCCGGTCGGGACACGCGTGTCCCACGAGGCGAGCGCCGTGTCGAGCGCCGGCACCAGCTTCTCGAGGTGACGACCCGTCTTCGCGGAGAGGTTGACGCGCGGCGCCCACGGCACCTGCACGAGCTCGGACTCGATCTCGCGTTCCAGGTAGTACCGGCGCTCCTCGTCGGTCGTGTCCCACTTGTTGTAGGCGATGACCAGTGCGCGACCGGCGTCGATCACCTGTTGCACGACCCGCACGTCCTGCTCCGTGATCGGCATGCCGGCGTCGATGAGCACGACCGCGACCTCGGCCTTCTCCAAGGCGGTCTGGGTGCGCAGCGAGGCGTAGAAGTCGGCCCCCCGCGTCTGGTGCACGCGGCGCCGGATGCCCGCCGTGTCGACGAAGCGCCAGGCACGGTCACCGATCTGCACGAGCTCGTCGACCGGGTCGCGGGTGGTGCCAGCCACGTCGTCGACGACCACACGCTCGTGCCCGACCAGCTTGTTCAGCAGGCTGGACTTGCCGACGTTCGGCCGCCCGACGAGCGCGACGCGCCGCGGACCGCCCTCGGTGTACGCGCCGCCCACCTGCGACACCAGCGGAAGGACGGCGAGGCAGGCGTCCAGCAGGTCCCCGCTTCCCCGCCCGTGCAGCGCGGACACCGGGTAGGGCTCGCCGAGACCCAGCGACCACAGCATCGACGCGTCCGCTTCCGCGCGAGCGTCGTCGACCTTGTTCGCGGCGAGCACGACCGGCTTGCCGGACCGGCGCAGCACCTTGACCACGGCCTCGTCGGTGTCGGTGGCCCCGACCGTGGCGTCGACCACGAGCAGCACCGCGTCGGCGAGCTCGATGGCGACCTCGGCCTGCTCGGCCACCCGCAGGTGGATGCCTCGGGCGTCCCGCTCCCAGCCACCGGTGTCCACGAGGGTGAAGCGTCGTCCCGCCCACTCCCCCTCGTAGGCGACACGGTCGCGCGTCACACCGGGGACGTCCTCGACGACGGCCTCACGACGCCCGAGCACACGGTTGACGAGGGTCGACTTGCCGACGTTCGGACGACCCACGACCGCCAGGACCGGCAGCGGTCCCTGCGGCTCGTCGTCGAGCGCTCCGCCCTCGGTGCGCGACAGCAACGCGCGGTCCTCGTCGCTGAGCTCGAACTCCTCGAGCCCGGACCGCAGGCTCGCCGCCAGCACCTCCGGGTCGACGGCGGACGTCGGACTGCTGGCGACCGCCTCGTCCTGGCTCTCTTCGTCGGACCCTCGCAGTGATCCGTCGGGCAGCTCGTCGCTCATGGCACGTCCTCCCCGGGGTCGTCGGTAGTGGGCGTAGCGGCGGCCGTGGACTCGGCGGCCACGGCCGCCTCGGCAGCGCTCACGCCATGCGGTGACGCGCCACTCATGCCGTGCAGCGGGATGCCGGTGCGCTCCGAGCTGGCGTGCACGTGCGCGGCCAGCCGCAGGCGCAGCTCTTCGGTCAGCACCCGGTTCGCCTCGCGACGCGGCATCCCCGCGGGCGACTGCAGCGTGAACGGCTCGCCGAACACCACCGCGAGCCGGCTGAACGGCCGAACGAGCCGTCCCGGACCGGCGCCCGGCGGTCGGGTGCCGAGACAGGCGACCGGCACGACCGGCGCCCCGCTCGCCAGGGCCAGGAACGTGACGCCCGCGTGCACGGAGGACACGTCCCCCGCGCCGCGGCTGCCCTCGGGGAAGACCCCCACCACGTCCCCACGTGTCAGCACGGCCAGCGTCGTGCCGATCGCGGTGCGGTCGGCCACCGTACGGTCCACGGGGATCTGGCCGAGCCCACGCAGGATCGCCCCCGCCACCCCGTGGAACATCTCGCGCTTGACCATGAAGTGGGCTGGACGGGGAGCGAGGCCCATGACGACGGGGCCGTCGATCAGACCGGAGTGGTTGGACGCCATCAGCACCGGTCCCTGTGTCGGCACCAGGTCGTCGTCCACGATCGTGGTGCGGTAGAAGGTCCGGAAGAGCACCCGCCAGATGCCGCGCCCGAGCGCGGCCCGCCAGCTGGGCGGAGCCACGTACCGCGAGCGAGCCACCGCCCCAGGCTCGCTGCGCCTGCTGAGCCGGTTCACGCGTGGACCGGGTCGGGACGCCGTCCCGTCCGCTCCTCGACGAGGGCGAGCACGGCCTGCACGACCTCCTCGAGGCCGAGGGACGACGAGTCGATCGTGCAGACGCCGTCGGCGGCGACCGTGAACTGGCTGACCGTGGAGTCGTCACGGTCGCGGCGAACCACCTGGTCGTGCGTCGCGGCGAGAGCCGTCTCGTCCGCCCTGCCGTGCAGCTCGCGGGCCCGGCGCTCCAGGCGTGCCCGCTCGCTGGCGGTCAGGAGCACGCGCACGTCGGCGTCCGGCGCGACGACCGTCGTGATGTCGCGGCCCTCAGCGACCGTGCCGCGCGGGTCAGCGGCGATCAGCGCACGCTGCCGGTCCCGCATGTCGGCCCGCACCGCCAGGTTGGTCGCGACCGCGCTGACGCGTTCGCTGACCGCGGTCGTGCGGATGTCGCCGCCGACGTCCGTACCGTCGACGTGCACGGTCGGAGCCGTCGGCGCCGTCCCCATCTGCAGCGGCAGGTCGCGACTGGCCTGGGCGACCGCCTTCGCGTCGTCCAGGGGCACCCCGCTGCGCAGGCACCACCAGGTGAGCGCCCGGTACATGGCTCCCGTGTCGAGGTACGCGAGCCCCAGCCGCTCGGCCACCAGACGCGACACCGTCGACTTGCCGGAGCCGCTGGGCCCGTCCACAGCGATGACGAGTGGCCGCCTGCGGCCGCTGCCGGACCGCTCGTCGGGCGTGCTCACGCTGCTGCTCCTGCCTGGCGGAAGGGTGGGTCGCCGCCGCGCACCGGCAGCGGGGCGTCGCCCGTGGCCGCGGATGCGGCAACCTGTCGAGGGTAGTCGAGGTTCAGGTCTGCACGCTCCAACCGCGCTCCGTCAGGGCCTTGACGAGCGTAGGCGCCGCAGCGGGCAGCACCGCGATCTCGGCGAGCCCGACCGGCTGCCCCTGGCTGTGCTCGAGCCGCAGGTCCTCCAGGTTCACGCCGGCGTCACCGACGTCGGCGAGCAACCGCGCCAGCTCGCCCGGACGGTCGGGAACGAGCACCGGGACGTGGGTGTAGACCGTCGGCGCGGCGCCGTGCTTGCCGGGGATGCGCGCGTGGCCCTCGTTGCCGTGCGCGACGAACGTCGCCAGGACCGCCCGCGCGCCGACCACGTCGTCGGTGACACGGCTGTCGGCCAGGGCGTCGAGCGACCTGACGAGCTCGGCGAGGTCGCGCTGCGCCAGGTGCAGCACCTGGCGCACCGAGTCGGCGTTGCCCGCGAGGATCTGCGTCCAGAGCACGGGGTCGCTGGCGGCGATCCGAGTCACGTCCCGGACCCCTTGACCGGCCAGCGCGACCGCCGGCTCGGGCAGCTCGCGCAGTCGCGCCGCCACGAGGCTGGCCGCCACCTGCGGCAGGTGGCTCACCACGGCTACCGCCTTGTCGTGCTCGGCGGCGTCCATGACCGACACGACGGCGCCCACCGACTCCGCCACGCGCCGGACGCGCCGGACGGCGGCGACGTGCGACTCCTCGGTCGGGGTCAGCACCCAGGGTCGGCCCGTGAACAGGTCGCCGCGCGCCGCCACGGCCCCCGACCGCTCCCGCCCCGCGAGCGGGTGCCCACCCACGAATCGGCGAAGGTCGGCTCCGCCAGCACGGACCCGCTCGATCAGGGCCGCCTTGACGCTGGCCACGTCGGTCACGACCGCGTCGGGGTGACGGCGCAGCTGCTCGAGGACGACGTCCGCCACGACGTCGGGCGGAGCCGCGACCACGACCAGGTCCGGGTCGTCCTGCGTCGCGTCCAGCAGCCGGCCGGCACCGAGGTCGCGCGCGAGGCAGGCCGCCGTGGGTGACGGGTCGTCGAGCGTCACGTCGACCCCGGCAGCTCGCAGGGCGAGGCCCAGGCTGGCGCCGAGCAGGCCGGTGCCGACCACCCGGACCCGGGCGGTCGGGGTGTCCTCAGCCCAGGCCGCCGCGCTCTGGCGCTGCTTCGACAGGTCGGCCACCACGTCGCCCGCCGTGTCGTCGCCGGTCACTGGGCGAGGTCCCGACGCAGCGTCTCGGCACCGCGCAGGTACACGTGCCGGACCTCGGCGCGAGGTACCTCGAGCTCGGCGTGGGCCATGAGGCGCACGACTCGCGGGAGCGCACCCGGCACGTCGATCTCGGTCGTGCACAGCAGCGGCACGTCGCCCAGGCCGAGCTCACGCGCCGCCAGCGCCGGGAACTCGCTGCGCAGGTCGGCAGTCACGGTGAACAGGATCGAGATGAGCGCCTCGGTGGACATGTCGTTCGCGCGCAGCACCTCACGCACGAGCTCGCGCGTGCGCTCCAGCAGGTGCTCGCGCTCGTCGACCTCCAGCTGGATGGCGCCGCGGATGGCTCGCACCGCCACGGCTACAGCCCCGCCGCGTCGAACAGCTGGCTGGTCTCGGCCTCGCTCAGCACGCGCCATCGGCCCTGCCGCAGGTCGCCCAGGTGCACCGGGCCAACCTGCGTGCGCACGAGCCGTTGCACCGGGTGACCGACGGCTGCGAGGGCTCGACGCACGATGTGCTTACGTCCCTCGTGCAGCACGACCTCGACGAGTGCCTTGCCGGGTTGCGAGTCGATGACCTTGAAGCTGTCGACCCGCACGGGACCGTCCTCCAGCTCGATGCCCTCGCGCAGCTGCTTGCCGACGTCGCGCCCGACCGGCCCCGGGATCTCGGCCAGGTAGGTCTTGGACACGCCGTACGACGGGTGCTGCAGCCGGTGGGCGAGCTCGCCGTCGTTCGTCAGGAGGATGAGGCCCTCGGTGTCGGAGTCGAGCCGACCGACGTGGAACAGCCGCTCCTTGCGGTCGCCGACGAAGTCCGACAGGGACGGCCGACCGCTCTCGTCGTTCATCGTCGAGACGACACCAGCCGGCTTGTTGAACGCCAGGTACACGCGCGTCTCGTCGAGCTGCAGCCGCACGCCGTCGACGTGGACGACGTGACGCCGGGGGTCGATCCGGACCCCGAGCTCGCGCACGACGTGCCCGTCGACCTGGACGCGACCCTGCGCCATGAGGACCTCGCAGGCCCGCCGGCTGCCCACCCCGGCCTCTGCCAGCACCTTCTGCAGGCGGACACCGTCCGGGTCGTGGACGTCGGCCGGCACCTCAGGCTCAGGTGCGCGCGGAGGCCGTCGTCCCCCCGCACGGCCGGGCTGACCGGGCCTTCCCCCTCGTGAGTGCGCCCCACGACGTGGTCCGCCGGGACGACCAGCGCCGGGCGCCGGCCTGGGGCTCATGACGAGACCCCGGACGTGAGGTCGTCGAGGGCGTCCACCTCCGGGAGGAAGGGCGCGAGCGCGGGGAGCTCGTCGACGCTGGTGAGGCCCAGCCGCTCGAGGAAGTAGCTCGTCGTGCCGTACAGGATCGCACCGCTCTCGTTGTCGCTGCCGCATTCCTCGACGAGGCCGCGGGTGACGAGGGTACGCATGACGCCGTCCACGTTGACCCCTCGCACGGCGCTCACGCGAGCACGACTCACCGGCTGCCGGTAGGCGACGACCGCGAGGGTCTCCAGCGCTGCCTGGGTGAGCCGCGCTTGCTGGCCGTCCAGCACGAAGCGTTCCACCACGGGCGCGTAGTCGGCCCGACTGAACATGCGCCAGCCACCCGCGACCTGCCGCAGCTCGAAACCCCGGCCGGCCTGGTCGTAGTCGTCACGCAGCTCGGCCAGCAGCGAGGACACCGTCGGTGGCGGCAGCTCGAGCGCCGACGCCAGCGCGATCTCGCTGACCGGCTCCTCGACCACCATGAGGACGGCCTCCAGCGCTCCGCGGGCACCGGACGGCAGCGCGTCCAGGTCGAGCGCCGTCGTCTCCTCGGGCTGCTCTGCGTCGGTGCGCTCCGTCTCGGTGCGCTCTGCGTCGGTCACGTCTGCTCCGTCGTCTCGTCCGTCGTCCCGTCCGTGCCAGGTGCGCCGGCCGGCGGCTGCGAGCGGTCGGTCTCGTCGAACTCGTCGCTGACCGCCACGTCACCGGCGTCGCTGCCGGTCCAGCGGATCGTCAGCTCCCCGAGGGGCGTGATCTGCTCGAACGCCACCGACCCGTCCCGGAAAAGCTCGAGCAGGGCCAGGAAGCGCGCGACGACCACCAGCGTGCTGTCGGCGTCCGACGTCAGCGTACGGAACGTCAGCGACTGCTGCCGACGGAGCCGCCCCACGATCACCGCGGCCTGCTCGCGCACGCTCACGGCCGGGGCGTGCAGGTGCTCGAGTCCCACGGTGGGCACCACCTTGGGTGCCAGCGCCCGGGCCGCGATCGCCGCGAGCTGGTCCGGGGTGATGCTCATGACGAGCTCCGGCAGCAGGCTCGCGAAGTGCGGCTCCAGGCTGACGTCGCGGGCGTGCCGTCGGCCGGCCTCCACCATGCGGTCGGAGATCACGTCGGCGACCTGCTTGAAGGCCCGGTACTGCAGCAGGCGCGCGAACAGCAGGTCGCGCGCCTCCAGCAGAGCGAGGTCCTCCTCGTCCTCCACGCTCGCCGACGGCAGCAGCCGGGCGGCCTTGAGGTCGAGCAGCGTCGCTGCGACCACCAGGAACTCGCTGGCCTGGCCGAGGTCCCACTCGGTGCCGTTGGCGCGGATGTGAGCGACGAACTCGTCCGTGACGCGGGCGAGAGCGACCTCGGTGATGTCGAGCTTGTGCTTGCCGATGAGTCCCAGCAGCAGGTCGAACGGCCCCTCGAAGACGTCGAGGTGCACCTCGAAGGGTGCGGAACGTCCGCGCCCGGTGAGCAGGGGGAACCTGGTCGTCTCCGAGCCGGACGAACCGTCCTCGACCGCTGCGACGGCAGGAGGAGTCGACGGGTCGGTCATACGACCACGGTCGCAGGTCAGGCCGCGTCGCCGCGGGCGATGAGCTCGCGTGCCAGCTGGCGGTACGCCTCGGCACCGGAGTGACCCGGCGCGTAGGTGGTGATCGGCTCGGCCGCGACGCTCGCGTCGGGGAACTTCACCGTGCGACCGATCACCGTGTGGAACACGGTGTCGCCGAACGCCTCGACGACCCGAGCCACGACCTCGCGGCTGTGCAGGGTGCGCCCGTCGAACATCGTGGCGAGGATGCCGTCGACCTCGAGCCGGGGGTTCAGCCGGTCCTTGACCTTCTCGATCGTCTCGACCAGCAAGGCCACCCCGCGCAGGGCGAAGAACTCGCACTCGAGCGGGATGATCACGCCGTGGGCCGCGGTGAGGGCGTTCACCGTCAGCAGCCCGAGCGAGGGTTGGCAGTCGATGAGCACCACGTCGTAGTCGTCCGCCACGGGCCGCAGCGCCCGAGCGAGCACCATCTCGCGCGCCACCTCACCGACGAGCTGCACCTCCGCCGCCGACAGGTCGATGTTGGCGGGTAGCAGGTCGAGGTCCTTCACGCCGGTCGGACGCACGATCTGGTGGATGTCGGTCGACCGGTCCATGAGGAGGTCGTAGACCGTGACGTCGAGCTCGTGCGGGTTGACACCGAGACCGACCGAGAGCGCACCCTGGGGATCGAAGTCCACCAGGAGCACCCGGCGTCCGGCCTCCGCCAGCGCGGCCCCCAGGTTGATCGTCGTGGTCGTCTTGCCGACGCCGCCCTTCTGGTTGCACATCGCGATGATGCGCGCCGGCCCGTGGGCCGTCAGCGGCTGGGGTTCCGCAAAGGCCGGGGTGGGTCGACCCGTCGGTCCGAGGACGTCCTCCGCCGGCGTCCCGTCGTCGGGGTGCGACGTCGGGTCGGCGGCGACTGGCACCGACGGCTCGGTCGGCGCCGACGCGTCCGACGGCGGGTGCGAGGTCACAGGGGGTCCAGTCTTCTCATCGAGCGGGCGGCAGGTGCTGACGGCGAGCGTCAGGTCGCTGCGACCCTAGTCGGGCGGTCGGCAGCCCATCAAGGCGACCTGCCGTGGCTCGACGACCTGGATGCCGCAGCCGCTCAGGCGCGCAGGGCACGCGGGTGCGCGGCCGCGTAGACCTCCCGCAGCCGGTCCGCCGTGACCAGCGTGTAGATCTGGGTGGTGGTCACGGAGGCGTGGCCCAGGAGCTCCTGGACGACGCGCACGTCCGCACCGCCGTCCAGCAGGTGGGTGGCGAAGGAGTGACGCAAGGTGTGCGGGCTGACGTCGACGCCGAGCTGCGCGCGCTCCGCGCTCGTCCGCAGCGCCGACCACGCGCTCTGCCGGGACAGCCGTCCCCCGCGGGTGTTGAGGAAGAGCGCCGGCGTGCCGGTGCCGCGGACGGCGAACCCGGGCCTGGCGCGCACCAGGTACTCCTCGACGGCCGCCCGGGCGAATGACCCGATCGGCACCACGCGCTCCTTGCCGCCCTTGCCCAGCAGCCGCACCGCTCCCCCGGCCAGGTCGACGTCGTCGACGTCGAGCCCCGTCGCCTCGCTGATCCGGGCGCCGCAGCCGTAGAGCACCTCCAGCAGGGCACGGTCGCGCAGCGCGGACGGCGTCCCGGTGAACGAGGCCGCCTCCAGCAGCTGCTCCACCTGCGTCGTGCTGATCGCCTTGGGCAGGCGCTTCGGCGTCGCCGGGGGGCGCACCTCCGACGCCGGGTCGCTCGACGTGACCCCCTCGAGCAGCAGGAAGCGGTGCAACCCCCGGACCGCCACCAGCGACCGGGCCACGGAGGACGACGTGAGCGGTCGGTGCTCGGAGTCGCCGTGACGGAGGGCGGCCAGGAACGCGGTCACGTGCCCCTCGGTCACCTGGGCCGGGTCCGTCACGCCGTTGCCGGCCAGGTGGTCGACGTAGCGGCGCAGGTCACGCCGGTACGACGACAGCGTGTTGCGGGCCGCGCCGCGCTCCACGTCGAGGTGCGCGAGCCAGCCCAGCACCGCCCGGTCGAGGGCGGTCCTGGGCTCGCTCACCACGCTGGTGGGGGCCACGGTGGCCAGGAAAGCACCTCGGGTGGCCGAAAGCACGGCACCGTGAGGTCGGCGTGCCGCACCGGGACAGTCGCGTGCGGCGTCAGGCCAGCACGGTGGCCAGCTCGACGTGCGGCATGCCATGGGCCTCGGCGACCGGACCGTACACGACGTCTCCTGCGTGCGTGTTGAGCCCCAGGGCCAGCGCCTTGTCGTCGCGGCAGGCCCGCTCCCAGCCCTTGTTCGCGAGGGCGACCGCGTACGGCAGCGTCACGTTGGTCAGCGCGTAGGTCGACGTGTTGGGCACGGCGCCCGGCATGTTGGCGACGCAGTAGAACACCGTGTCGTGGACGGCGAAGGTCGGGTCGGCGTGCGTGGTCGGGTGCGAGTCCTCGAAGCACCCTCCCTGGTCGATGGCGATGTCGACCAGCACCGACCCCGGCTTCATGCGCGACACCAGGTCGTTGCTGACGAGCTTGGGCGCCTTGGCACCCGGCACGAGCACGGCACCGATGACGAGGTCAGCCTCCAGGCACGCCTTCTCGATCTCGAAGGCGTTGGACGCGACGGTCTCGAGGTGGCCGCGGTAGATGGCGTCGGCCTCGCGCAGGCGCGGGATGCTCAGGTCGAGCACCGTCACCTGAGCGTGCATGCCCACCGCGATGGCAGCGGCGTTCATGCCGGACACGCCGGCGCCGATGACCACGACCTTGGCCGCCCGCACGCCCGACACGCCGCCCATCAGCACGCCGCGGCCGCCGGAGGCGCGCATGAGCGTGTACGCCCCGACCTGGGGCGCGAGGCGACCGGCCACCTCGCTCATCGGAGCGAGCAGCGGCAGGCTGCGGTCCGGCAGCTCGACGGTCTCGTACGCGATGCCGGTCACCTTGCGCTTCGCCAGCTCCTCGGTGAGCGGCTTGTCCGCGGCCAGGTGCAGGTAGGTGAAGAGCGTCTGGCCCTCGCGCATCCGTCCGTACTCGGAGGCGATCGGCTCCTTCACCTTCAGGATGAGGTCACCGCGCTCCCACACCTCGTCAGCGGTGTCGAGGATGGTTGCGCCGGCGGCCGCGTAGTCCTCGTTCGTGATCGAGGAGCCGGCACCGGCGTCGGTCTCGATCACGACGTCATGCCCGTTGCGGACCAGCTCGTGCACCCCGGCAGGGGTGATCGCGACCCGGTACTCGTTGTTCTTGACCTCACGGGGGATGCCGACCAGCACGTCGATGCACGTCCTTCACGCACTCGCAGACCGCCGGCGCCGTTGCCGGAGGGGCGCCGTCACGGCTCGGACGGCCCGAGCGAGTGTACCCAGACTGACGATCTGCACAGAATCCCCCGTCGGATCCACGAGATCCGTGACGGACGTGCGTTCAGCCTACGGATTCCGTCCCCCGGATGCCCGGCCCGAGCGCGGTCGACCCGGGTGACGCCCGGGACCGGCTCCTGGCACGATCGGCGTGCCGCTGGCCGACGAGATGAGGCATGTCGCATGGAGCTCAACGAGGTGATCCGCCGGCGCCGCATGGTGCGCGCCTACGACCCTGACCGGACGGTACCGGAGGACGTCCTGGACCTACTTCTCGAGCACGCCATCCGGGCGCCGAGCGCCGGGTTCAGCCAAGGGTGGGACTTCCTCGTCCTGCGGTCGACGGACGACCGGACGAGGTTCTGGCAGTCCACCCGGGAGGACCCGGACGGCGAGCCGGACAGCTGGCTGCGCGGCCTGATGACCGCTCCCCTGCTCGTCGTCTGCCTGAGCGACAAGGACCGCTACCTCGACCGGTACGCCGAGCCGGACAAGGGCTGGACGGACCGCGACGAGACGCGCTGGCCGGTGCCGTACTGGGACGTCGACGCCGGCATGGCGGGGCTGATGATGCTGTTGACCGCGGTGGACGCCGGTCTCGGCAGCTGCTTCTTCGGCATTCCGCCGGCCGTGCACGACGAGTTCCGGGCGGCGTTCGACGTCCCCGCCAACCGGACGCCGGTCGGGGTCGTGAGCGTCGGGTACTCCGCCGAGGACCGGCGCTCCCCCAGCCTGCGTCGGGGACGCCGTCCGGTCAGCGAGGTCGCTCACGAGGGGCGGTTCGGCTCCCGTTATCGCGCCGAGGGCTGAAGCCGTCAGCTCGTCGCCTTGGCAGCGCCCCACCCGTGCCAGTGGTCCACCTCGATGAGCGCGCTGACTCGGGCTCGGTCCCGAACGCTGTAGTCGCCGGCGCCGTAGTGCCGGGACAGGCGGTCGATGTCGACGAGGTCAGGGTCGTCACGCCACTCGACGACCCGGCCCCGGACGCTGATGTGCGTGTACCACTCGCCCTCCTTGAGCGCGGTCAGCGAGACGCGCGGGGCGGCTCG
This sequence comes from Actinomycetales bacterium, assembly GCA_035707965.1. Lineage (GTDB taxonomy): Bacteria > Actinomycetota > Actinomycetes > Actinomycetales > Angustibacteraceae > DASSTJ01. Next base: position 9,717 of record DASSTJ010000124.1, on the reverse strand, counting down.
CATCCACTCGACCCGCGCTCGCTCCGCATCCATGTTGACCAGCACCCGGCCGTCCTCCTCGACGAGGTACCAGGTGGCGACCGAGACGGGTTCGCCGTGGGCACCAAGGACGGCGATGACCGCCGGGTTCGGCTGGCGGAAGAGCTCGGCGGTCTGCTCGGGCAGCGGCGGCTTGGGCACAGGCCCCACCTCTCGGTCGACTGGCTGCGATCTTCCCACCGGGGCCCGCCACCCCGCGCCCGGGTGCCACGGCCCTGCCTCCCGGGCGGCGTCCGGACCGTGAGGAATGATGAGTGACGCTGGCGTCACGACGCGCCGCACGTCCGTCCAGCACCACCGTCAACCGCCGAGGAGCAGCACACCGCATGGCCCGTCGATCGTCCACACCGCAGCCGCCCGAGGACTTCACCGAGCGGATCATCGACGTCGACGTCGAGCAGGAGATGCAGGGCGCGTACCTGGAGTACGCCTACTCGGTCATCTACTCGCGCGCGATCCCCGATGCTCGTGACGGGCTCAAGCCCGTGCAGCGCCGCATCCTCTACACGATGGCCGAGATGGGCCTGCGCCCCGACCGTGGTCACGTGAAGTGCGGCCGCATCGTCGGCGACGTCATGGGCAAGCTGCACCCGCACGGCGACGGCGCCATCTACGACGCCCTCGTGCGCATGGCGCAGCCGTTCTCGCTCCGTGTGCCCCTCGTCGACGGCCACGGCAACTTCGGAAGCCTGGACGACGGACCGGCCGCCTACCGCTACTGCATCGCGGGCGACACCCGCATTCGGCTCGCCGACGGGAGCAGCCCGACGATCCGGGACCTTCTTGCGCTCGCTCCGAACAGCGAGGAACCGATCGACGTCGACGTGCTCAACCGGGACGGCAAGCGGGTACATGCCAGCATGGGCTTCCACTCTGGAACGCACCCGGTCCTCAAACTTCGTACTTCGAGCGGACACACGCTGACTGGTTCGTACAACCACCCTGTCTTGTGCCTGGCGGTGGTCGACGGCATTCCTCAGCTCGTGTGGAAGCGGCTCGACCAACTAGCCGAGGGTGACGTCGTTGCTCTCGCCCGCCATGCCGCCATGGCGGCCGTCCCCACGGCCGAGGAGCGGCACCTGGGCGTGCTGGCCGGCGCCTGGGTGAGTGAAGGCTGGGTCTCCTCGGTCAGGGCCGGATTCCACAACTGCGACAAGCGCTTCTTCCAGCACGTCCACGATGCCTACGCCGAGGTGGTCGGCGGCCGGTACCACGTTTCCGAACGCACGCTTCGTCGATCCGGGCGAACGGTGTACGAGCTCGACGTCCAGAACATGGGCGCTTTCGCCAGCAGCCCGATGCGCGAACTCATCGGGCTGAAGTCCGACGAGAAGAGAGTGCCTGAGTTCGTCTGGCGAGGCGGCCCAGGGGTAAAACGCGCGTTCTTGATGGCTGCCTTCGAGGGCGACGGTGGGATCACCGTCGCACCCGACGACTCGCTCAGCCTTCACTACTCAACCAGGAGCGCCCGGCTCGCCGACGAGCTGCAGGAGCTGCTGCTCGAGTTCGGTGTGCACTCGAGCCGTTCCTTCCACGAGGTTCGCGGAGAGTACAAGCTCATCGTCTCAGCACGGCACGATGTCATCACCTTCGCCGAGAACGTCGGCTTCCTGACTCTCAAGCAAGAGCGCCTGCGTTGCCTGCTCGACGAGCTTCCACGTGTCCCTCACCGGCTCAGTGGAGATCGCGCGCCCTTCGTCCGGGACTACCTGATGCGCATCCTGTCCACCAGCAGGGGCAGCGGGATGTCCTGGATCAAGAACCACAACGTCGACCGCCACGAGCGCTGGTTGTCCGAACGGGCTCTACTGCTGCACAAGCTGAAGGACTCCGATGTGCGGCGGGTCGTCAGCGAGGTGATGGATCCCGGCTACCGGTACGTCGAGGTGGCGTCCGTCGAGCGACGCGCCCCTGAACCGGTGTACTCAGTGCGCGTCGACAGTGATGACCACTCATTCCTTGCTGGCGGGTTCATCAATCACAACACCGAAGCGCGGATGGCGCCGCCCGCACTGCTGATGACGACGGGGCTCGACGAGGGCACGGTCGACTTCGTCCCGAACTACGACGACCAGCTCACGCAGCCGTCCGTGCTGCCGGCCGCGTTCCCCAACCTTGTCGTCAACGGCGCCAGCGGGATCGCCGTCGGCATGGCCACGAACATGGCCCCCCACAACCTCGTCGAGGTCATCGGGGCTGCACGGCACCTCATCGCTCACCCCGACGCGTCGCTGGACGACCTCATGCGGTTCGTGCCGGGCCCGGACCTCCCGACAGGCGGCCGCATCGTCGGGCTCGACGGCATCCGCGAGGCCTACGAGACCGGTCGCGGCACCTTCCGAACCCGGGCCACCGCCCGCATCGAGGACGTGACGGCCCGCCGCAAGGGCATCGTCGTCACGGAGCTGCCCTACACGGTCGGCCCCGAGAAGGTGATCGAGAAGATCAAGGACCTGGTGCAGGCCAAGAAGCTGCAGGGCATCAGCGACCTGAAGGACCTGACCGACCGAGCGAGCGGCATGCGGCTCGTCATCGAGCTGAAGAGCGGCTTCAACCCCGACGCGGTGCTGCAGCAGCTCTACCGGCTCACGCCGATGGAGGACTCCTTCGGCATCAACAACGTCTGCCTGGTCGACGGCCAGCCGCGGACGCTCGGTCTCAAGGAGCTGCTCCAGGTCTACGTCGACTTCCGCATCGACGTGGTCCGTCGGCGCACCCAGTTCCGGCTGGGCAAGCGCGAGCAGCGGCTTCACCTCGTGGAGGGCCTGCTCATCGCGATCCTCGACATCGACGAGGTGATCCAGCTCATCCGCGGGAGCGACGACACGGCCGCCGCCCGCGAGCGGCTGATGAGCGTCTTCGACCTCAGCCAGGCGCAGGCCGACTACATCCTCGAGCTGCAGCTGCGCCGACTGACCAAGTTCTCCCGGATCGAGCTCGAGACGGAGCGGGACGAGCTGCAGCGCGACATCGCCCGGCTCCGGGAGATCCTCGCTGACGAGCAGGTGCTGCGCGGCGTGGTCTCCGGCGAGCTGGCCGAGGTCGCCACGGCCCACGGCACTCCGCGTCGCACGGTGCTCCTCGAGTCGGCAGGCGCCGTCGCCACAGCGGCCACGCCGCTCGAGGTGGCAGATGACCCGTGCTGGGTGCTCATGTCGTCCACGGGCCTCCTCGCCCGCACGACGACGGACGAGCCGCTCTCGACCGACGGTGCTCGCCACCGGCACGACGTCGTCACTTCCGCCGTCCAGGCCACGGCACGCGGGGACGTCGGCGTGGTGACCTCGCGGGGTCGGGTGCTCCGGCTCTCGGTGCTCGAGCTGCCCGCCCTGCCCCCGACGAACGGCGCGCCGACCCTCTCCGGCGGAGCGCCGCTGGGAGCCTTCCTCGACCTCCCGTCGGGTGAGCAGGCGCTCTGCCTCACCAGGCTCGGCGACGGCACCGGAGGTCTCGCGCTGGGCACCGCCCGGGGCGTCGTGAAACGGGTGGTCCCCGACCATCCCTCTGGCCGCTCCGAGTGGGACGTCATCACCCTCAAGGACGGTGACGACGTCGTCGGCGCCGTCGAGCTGCCTGCCGACGCCGACGACGTCGACCTGGTGCTCGTCACCTCGGACGGTCAGCTGCTGCGGTTCGGCGCCTCCGCGGTGCGACCGCAGGGACGTGGGGCCGGCGGCATGGCCGGTATCAAGCTCGCCACCGGTGCTCGCGTGAGGTTCTTCGGTGCGGTCCGGCCCACCGACGACGCCGTGGTCGTGACGGTGGCCGGCTCGTCCGGCGCGCTGCCCGGCACCGAAGCCGGATCGGTCAAGGTCACGCCGTACGCCGAGTACCCGGCCAAGGGCCGCGCGACCGGCGGCGTGCGCTGCCACCGGTTCCTCAAGGGCGAGGACCAGCTGCTGCTGGCCTGGGCCGGCGAGGGCCCCGCGAGGGCGGGGGCGGCGAACGGCTCGGCCCTACCGCTGCCCGAGCCGACCGGCAGGCGTGACGGCTCGGGTGCGCCTGCCCCGGCGCCGATCGCCGCGGTGTCAGGCCCCCTGGCGCCCTGAGCTCTGAGCGGCCCACCGCGACGTCCCAGGGGTTGTGGCGGGCCGCTCGGAGAGCCCTCACCGACATTGGCGGTGAGGGCTCTGGTCGGTGGGCGATGGAGTGGGGTCGGGGACCGAGACCCCGCGGATGTCGGAGTTGCCGAAGGTGGCCGGGCACGACGCCTGGACGTTCGGCGCCGGCATGGATCGCCGGACTCCACAGCCGCCCGATAGGCCTGGATCGCCGGACAGACGGGTGTCAAGAGTGGCTACAGCAGGTGGCACGGACGTGGCCGTCGGTAATGGGGCGGGCCCGGTTGCGGGGTCGTCCGTCCGCGTCTGAGACGGGGGCGCAGCCACATCCTCAGGCGTCGATGCGGTCCTGGTCGAGCGCTGAGGCGCTCTCCACGAGGAAGTCCTTGCGCGGCGCGACGTCGGTGCCCATGAGCAGGGTGAACACGCGCTCGGCCGCCTCGGCGTCGTTCACCGTCACCCGCCGGAGCGTGCGGTGCCGGGGGTCCATCGTCGTCTCCGCCAGCTGGTCGGCGTCCATCTCCCCCAGGCCCTTGTAGCGCTGGATCGGCTCCTTGTAGCGCTTGCCCTTCTTGGCGAGCTGGGCGAGAAGGCGACGCAGCTCGGCGTCCGAGTAGGTGTAGACGTACTCGTTCTTCTTGCTGCCGGCGTTGATCACCTCGACCCGGTGCAAGGGCGGGACGGCGGCGAAGACGCGTCCGGCGTCGACCATCGGACGCATGTACCGGAAGAACAGCGTGAGCAGCAGCGTGCGGATGTGCGCGCCGTCGACATCGGCGTCGGTCATGATGACGATCCGCTCGTAGCGAGCCGCGTCGATGTCGAACGTGCGGCCGGATCCCGCCCCGAGCACCTGGATGATCGCGGCGCACTCCGCGTTCTTCAGCATGTCGCCGACGGACGCCTTCTGGACGTTGAGGATCTTGCCGCGGATCGGCAGGAGCGCCTGGAAGTCCGCGGACCTGGCCAGCTTGGCGGTGCCCAGAGCCGAGTCGCCCTCGACGATGAACAGCTCGGTGCGGTCGCCCTCCGACCGGCAGTCGGCCAGCTTGGCCGGCAGCGACGAGGTCTCGAGGGCGTTCTTGCGCCGCTGGGTCTCCTTGTGCTGCCGCGCGGAGACGCGAGACTTCATCTCGGCGACGACCTTCTCGAGCAGCAGCGCCGCCTGCTGCTTCTCACCCCGCTTGCTCGAGGTGAGCAGACGGGTCAGCTCACGCTCCACGACTCGCGAGACGATGCCGCGGACGGCGTTGGTACCGAGCACCTCCTTGGTCTGGCCCTCGAACTGGGGCTCGGCGAGGCGCACGGTGACCACGCCGGTCAGCCCGGCCATCACGTCGTCCTTGTCGAGCTTGTCGTCCTTGCCGCCTGCCTTGAGCCGCCGCGCGTTGGCGTCGATCTGCTTCTTGAACGTCTTGAGCAGGGACGACTCGAAGCCGCTGACGTGGGTGCCCCCCTTGGGGGTGGCGATGATGTTGACGAAGGACCGCAGGCGCGTGTCGTAGCCGGTGCCCCACCGCACCGCGATGTCGACCACGCACTCACGCTCGACCTCGGTCGGCACCATGTGACCGCGGTCGTCGAGCACCGGCACGGTCTCGGTGAACGTGCCTGATCCTTGAAGCCGCCAGACGTCGGTCACCCCGGGATCGGGCGCCAGGTAGTCCACGAACTCGGCGATGCCGCCGTCGTGGCGGAAGACCTCCTCGTGCGGCCCCCCCTCCCCCGGCGTCCCGGCGAGACGGCGTTCGTCCCGCACCACCAGTGTCAGCCCGGGAACGAGGTACGACGTCTGCCTGGCACGCCCCACGAGGTCGTCGTAGGAGAACGCCGCTGTCTTCAGGAAGATCTGAGGATCGGCCCAGTAGCGGACACGCGATCCGGTGACACCCCGCTTCGCCTTGCCGACGACGCGCAGCTGGGACGTCTCGACGAAGGGTGTGAAGTCGGCCTTCGGGTCGGGACCGGATGCCGGGTCGGCGAAGAGACCGGGCTCACCGCGGCGGAAGCTCATCGCGTAGGTCTTGCCGCCGCGATCCACCTCGACGTCGAGCCGCCCCGAGAGGGCGTTGACGACGCTCGCTCCCACGCCGTGCAGGCCGCCCGAGGCCGTGTACGAGCCGCCGCCGAACTTGCCACCGGCGTGCAGCTTGGTGAAGACGACCTCCACGCCCGAGAGCCCCGTGCGGGGCTCGATGTCGACCGGTATGCCTCGGCCGTTGTCGCGCACCTCCACGGAGCCGTCCGCCAGCAGCAGGACGTCGATGCGGTCGCACTCCCCCGCGAGCGCCTCGTCGACGGCGTTGTCGATGATCTCCCAGAGGCAGTGCATGAGGCCTCGGGAGTCGGTGGACCCGATGTACATGCCGGGCCGCTTGCGCACGGCCTCCAGGCCCTCCAGGACCGACAGGTGCCGGGCCGTGTAGTCGCTCGCGCCGCGTCGGCTGCCGTTCGTCGTGACACCGCCCCGGCCGCCTGACCTGGTGCTGGACACGCTGTGCTCGGTGGTCTGGGCCGCCACGGGTGGTGCGTCCTCCTACTTCGGGCTCGCCTCCGGTGCTGCTGAGCCGCATCGGGCGCGCTGGTCGGCGCGCGGTTCTCCACGGTACCCGCGACGACCCACACCGGTGGCGCGCCTCGCCGTGAGCCGTTTGACGGTGGTTCGCCGTGAGAGCCCGGTCACAACGTCGCCTCTACGCGGTGAGCGAACTGGCGCTGTCCTGCACGTCGGGAACGATCCCAGGTGCTTGACTGTTGTTCCGGGTGGACACACGACCCGACGCGAGAGCTGCACCGTGGCTCAAGCCGCCGGGTCGCGACGACGAAGGAAGGTTTCGTGACTGCTGCACTCGCGACCACGCCGCTGACCGCTGCCGACCGCTGCGACCGCTGCGGCGCCCAGGCGTACCTCCGTGTTCTCCTCATCTCTGGCGGTGAGCTGCTCTTCTGCGCGCACCACGGCCGAGAGCACGGCGACGCCCTTCGGTCGGTCGCCTCCGACATCCACGACCAGACCGACCGGCTGGTCACCACCCCCACGGGTGCGCTCGACGAACGCTGACGGCAGACCCTGGCGGCGTCACCGACGCCGTCCGACCTCGGGCCCCGGCTCCCGCCGGGGCCCGAGGCGTCTCCGGAGCCCACCACGATGAGGAGCTGAGCGCGTGACGGCGGTCGACGTGGTCGTCTCGCTGGTCGTCCTGGTGGGTCTCGTCGGCATCGTGGTGCCGGTGCTGCCGGGTCTGCTGCTCGTCTGGGCCGGGATCGCCGTGTGGTCCACCGAACGCCACGACGGCCTCGGCTGGGTCGTCCTCGTGGCCGTCACCCTGGTGGCGCTCGGGGGGTCCGCCCTGAAGTACCTCCTACCCGGGCGCCGCATGCGGGCGCACGGCGTCCCCGGCCGCAGCCTCGTCGCCGGGGGCGCCCTCGGGCTCATCGGGTTCTTCGTCGTGCCCGTGGTCGGCCTGCTGCTGGGCTTCGTCCTCGGGGTCTACCTCAGCGAGAACTGGCGCCTGCACCACCACCGAGCGGCCTGGGACGCCACTGTCGTGGCGCTCAAGGCAGCCGGATGGAGCATGCTCATCGAGCTGCTCACCGGCCTCGTCATGACGACGACGTGGATCGTCGCCGTGGTCGCCGCCTAGACCCTCAGGTGTCGTCGTGTCAGCTGATGGTGAGGACGACGTTGTCCACGCGACCGTTGAACTGGTCGGAGTCGGTCGCCACCTGACCGCTCGTCGTCAGCTTGCCGCCCACGGACATCGGTCGGGATCCTGGTGCCAAGACGCTGCCCGTGGCGCCGTAGCCCGTCGTCTTCGTGGTGGCTGCCACCGCTCCCGTGCTGGTGAAGCGCAGCACCTGCAGCGTGACGGCGGTGCCGCTTCGGGTGCACGTGATCTGGTACCAGGTGCCGGCGGCCAGGCTGACGGACGACTTGACCAGGACCGCCCCCGAGCTGCCCTTGACCCGGCACGACGGCCGTCGCCCGTCCACCTGGATCTTGTACTGGCCCTGGTCGCCGTAGCGTCCGCGCTGCACCACGTTGTCGCCGTTGTCCGTCGAGCCGGACGTGTGCGACGCCGTCGTGCCGGAGTCGAGCAGCACGTCCGCGCCGAAGCTGAAGGATCGAGACCCTGGGCTGAGGGGGTCGCCGCTCTTGGCCGTCAGCCGAAGGACGCCGCGGGGCGCGCCCTTCTGCGCGTTGAACGAAGGGGTCCGTCCGACTTGCCCGAGCCAGGCCGCGTCGGACTTCGTCGACACCGTGCCGCCGCCTGACCGCGCGATGTCGACGTTCAGCGGCGCCGACCCGTCGTTGGTCATCGACGAGAAGGTGAGGCGTACGCTCGCGGTCGCGGCGTGAGCCGGACTCGCGACGAGTGCCACCGAGGCGAGCGGAGCGAGGGCAGCGGCGCCGGCACGGCGGCCCAGTTTGTCCAGTTTGCGCATGGCCGCGAGCCTGCCAGAGGGCAGCCACCCTGTCGACCGGAGCGCTGGGCATCACCAGCGGAAGGTCCGACCCGTACCCGGCGGGACGGACGTCCCACACCGTCGCTCAGAGAGGCTTCTCGTCAGTCCAGGTAGTCGCGCAGGACCTGCGACCGGCTGGGGTGACGCAGCTTGCTCATCGTCTTCGACTCGATCTGGCGGATTCGCTCACGCGTGACGCCGTAGACCTTGCCGATCTCGTCGAGCGTCTTGGGCTGACCGTCGGTGAGTCCGAACCGCATCGACACCACGCCGGCCTCCCGCTCGGACAGCGTGTCGAGCACCGAGTGCAGCTGCTCCTGCAGCAGCGTGAACGAGACCGCGTCGGCGGGCACGACCGCCTCGGAGTCCTCGATGAGATCACCGAACTCGCTGTCGCCGTCCTCACCGAGCGGCGTGTGCAGCGAGATGGGCTCGCGTCCGTACTTCTGCACCTCCACGACCTTCTCGGGCGTCATGTCGAGCTCCTTGGCGAGCTCCTCCGGCGTCGGCTCGCGCCCCAGGTCCTGCAGCATCTGACGCTGGACGCGGGCGAGCTTGTTGATGACCTCGACCATGTGGACCGGGATGCGGATGGTGCGGGCCTGGTCAGCCATCGCGCGGGTGATGGCCTGCCGGATCCACCAGGTCGCATAGGTCGAGAACTTGTAGCCCTTCGTGTAGTCGAACTTCTCGACGGCCCGGATGAGACCGAGGTTGCCCTCCTGGATGAGGTCGAGGAACTGCATCCCGCGACCCGTGTATCGCTTGGCGAGCGACACGACGAGCCGGAGGTTCGCACCCAGGAGGTGGCTCTTGGCGCGCTGGCCGTCACGGGCGACCCAGCTCAGCTCGCGACCGAGCTGCGACCGCTTCTCGGCGTCGCTCATGTGCGACAGCTTCTCTTCGGCGAACAGGCCGGCCTCGATGCGCATGGCGAGCTCGACCTCTTCGGCCGCGTTCAGGAGCGCGACCTTGCCGATCTGCTTCAGGTAGTCCTTCACCGGGTCGGCGGTCGCACCCGTAATCGTCGTGGAGTAGACGGGGACGTCGTCCTCCTCGTCGGAGGCGCGGAGCACGAGGGCACCCGTCGGGTGCGGTTCGACCGGGATCGGCTTGGCATCCTCGTCGTCGGCCGACTCGGCCTCGACCT
>DASSTJ010000123.1:0-3389 GCA_035707965.1 Actinomycetales bacterium | reverse complement strand
CCGTGACGATCGTCGGCCAGAACTTCACCGAGGCCGACGTGATGACCCAGCTCTACAAGGAGCTGCTGGACAAGGCGGGCTTCCAGACCCAGGTCAAGAACCTCGGCACCCGCGACGTCTACCTCGGCCCGCTCGAGAAGGGCAGCGTGCAGGTCTCCGCCGACTACCTGTCCTCGATGACCGACGCGCTGGAGAAGAGCGTGCACGGCGAGAACGCGCCGTCGGTCGCCTCCCCGAGCACGCAGGCGACGCTGGCCAAGCTCAAGGCGCTGGGCAAGAAGGTCGGGCTCACCCCGCTGCAGCCGGCCAAGGCGGAGGACGCCAACGCCTACGCCGTGACCAAGCAGTTCGCCGCGAAGCACCACCTGGTGACGCTCAGCGACCTCGGCAAGCTGCACCAGCCGGTGTCGCTCGCCGCCGCCTCCGACTGCCCGCAGCGCATGGACTGCGCCCTGGGGCTGAAGAAGGTCTACGGCATCGACGTCACCAAGGTCGAGCCGCTGGGATTCGACAGCCCGCAGACCAAGTCGGCGCTGCAGAAGGGCGAGGTGCAGCTCGGCCAGGTGGCGACCACCGACGCGACGCTGGACGGCCTCGGCCTGGTGATCCTCACCGACGACAAGAACTGGCAGAACGCCGAGAACCTCGTGCCGATGGTCAACAGCAAGTGGCTGAAGTCCCACGAGAAGGCCGCCGCGGCGCTCGACAAGCTGTCCAACGTGCTCACCACCGACGACCTGAAGGCGATGATCGCCAAGGTCGACGCCCAGCGGATGCAGCCCTCCACCGTCGCCCACGACTACCTGAAGCAGAAGGGGCTGCTGTGACGGGTCGTCCCTCCACCGCCGGCCATGTCGATCCTCCGTCGTAGCCGCGCAGCTCGTCGCCCACCCACCTTGAGCGTGGTGATGCCGCTCTACGAGGTGGAGGAGTACCTCCCCGCTTGCCTGGACAGCATCGCGACCCAGCCTTTCGAGGACTACGAGCTCGTCGTGGTCGACGACGGCTCGCCGGACGCCTCGGGTGACATCGCCAGCAGCTACGCGCGCCGTGACAACCGCATCCTGGTGATCCGACGGCCGAACGGGGGCCAGGGTGCGGCACGAAACACCGGTGTCCGTGCGGCTCGAGGGCGGCTGCTGACCTTCGTCGACAGTGACGACATGCTCCCGCCCGATGCCTGGTCACGGATGGTCGACACCCTTGGGCAGACGGCGTCGGACCTCGTCGTGGGCAACGTCGAGAGGGACGACGGGAATCGCCGCTGGACCCCCCCACTGATGCGCGTCAACCACGCCCGGGACCGGTTGGCAGTCACCGTCGACGAGATGCCCCTCGTCCTGGCAGACGTCTTCCCTTGGAACAAGGTCTACCGGCGGGCCTTCTGGGACGCCGCCGGGCTGGGATTCCCCGAGGGGGTGCGCTACGAGGACCAGCCGGCGCTGACCAGGGCTTTCCTTGCCGCGCGCGCGTTCGACGTGCTGAGCGAGACAGTCTACCTCTGGCGGGTTCGCGGGGACCGCTCGTCGATCACGCAGCGGCGGCACGAGATCACCGACCTGAGGGACCGGTTCGACACCAAGCGGACCAGCGCCCTACTCGTCGAGCAGCACGGGGTCGCCGAGGTAGCGCGCGTCTTCCACGCCGACGTGCTGCCGGTGGACATGTGGGAGTACTTCCGCGCCGTCCCGGGGTGCAGCGAGGAGTTCTGGCAGCTCCTCGTCGCCGGTGTCCGCGAGCTGTGGAACCACCGCACGGTGGCGTTCGAGCACACCAGCGTGCCGGTGCAGCAACGGCTGATGGGCTGGCTCGTCGCGGCCGGCCGGCGCGACGACCTGGTGCGGCTGCTGGAGTTCATCGACCGCGGGCAGGGGGGGCTGCCGGTCGAGGGGGGCCGCTTCGTGCACCCCTGGCGTGACGAGCCCGGCATGCCGGACAGCCTCGTCCTCGCCGAGCCTCGGCACCGTTCCTGAGACCGGCTAGGAGGCCGCGCACGGGTCTCAGCCGGTCGTGGGGATCTTCTCGATCAGCGCGGTAGCGGAGATCGCCGGCGTGACACGCCCACGGTCAGGTGGTCACTCAGCGCCGCGGCACGCTGCCGCACGCGCAGATGCCCCCGTGGAAGACGTCGAACGTCTCGAACATGGTCACGTTAATCGGCGCCTCGTGCCAGACGCGCGCCGTCGGCAGCCGGGTGTGACCGAGGCCACCGGGCCGCTCCGTTCCCACCGGGGAAGGCGCACGCGTACTGTCGTCGTTGCCACTGTCAGTAGTCCGGTACCCCTGGTGGACTGGAACGAAAGGCGATGTGCCATGGCCCGAGTCGGGGTTGTCGGCGCCGGCCGGGTCGGCGCCGTGGTCGGTGCGGCGCTGCGTGCCGCCGGTCACGAGATCGTGGCGGCCGCCGGGGAGTCGTCCGCCTCGCTGCTGCGCGTCGACACGCTGCTGCCGGGTGTCCCGGTCCGCAAGCCCACCGACGTCGCACGGAGCTGTGACCTGCTGCTGCTCACCGTGCCCGACGACATGCTCCACAACGTCGTCAACATGCTGGTCGGCGCAGGTGCGATCCGGCCGGGCCAGCACGTGGTGCACACCTCCGGCCGGCACGGGCTGGCCGTCCTCGCGGCCGCGGAGTCGGTCGGCGCGCACGCGGTGGCCATGCACCCCGCGATGACGTTCACCGGGACCCAGGTCGACCTCGACCGGATCGCCGGCTGCGTCTTCGGGATCACTGCCCGCGAGGCCGACCGCTCGTTCGTCGAGGGCCTCGTCGCCGACCTGCGGGGCGTGCCGATGTGGGTCGACGAGAGCCGGCGGACCCTCTACCACGCCGGTCTCGCGCACGGCGCCAACCACCTCGTCACGCTGGTCGCGCAGGCGATGGACCTGCTCGCCGCCGCCGGCGCCGACGACCCTGCCGCGACGCTGCGGCCGCTGCTCGGTGCGGCGCTCGACAACGCCCTGACGTACGGCGACGCCGCCCTCACCGGGCCTATCGTCCGCGGTGACCTGCAGACCGTGCAGGCGCACCTCGCCGACATCGCCGCCACCGCACCGGACACGCTGCCGTCCTACGCGGCGATGGCCCGCGCGACCGTCGACCGGGCGGTGGTCGACGGGCGGCTGCTGCCGATCCGCGCCGCGCGGCTGGTCGCGCTGCTCGACGCCGCCACCGAGCGGGCCGGGGTCCCGCGGGCGAGCCGGTGACGCGGCTCGTCCACACCCGGGCGGAGCTGCGCGAGGCCCTGGGGTGCCCCGCCGACGGAGGGCGGGTGGCCCTGGTGCCGACGATGGGTGCCCTCCACGGCGGCCACGCCGCGCTGATGCGCTGCGCCCGGGAGCAGGTCGGCCCCGGCGGCCGCCTGGTCGTCTCGGTCTTCGTCAACCCG
>DASSTJ010000122.1:0-5326 GCA_035707965.1 Actinomycetales bacterium | reverse complement strand
TCACCGCCGCCATGCTGCACCCGGTGGGACTCGGCGGGTTCGCCGAGCGGTTCCCGGACCGGGTGTGGGACGTCGGCATCGCCGAGCAGCACGCGGCGACGGGTGCCGCCGGCATGGCGTTCGCCGGCCTTCACCCGGTGGTTGCCGTCTACGCCACGTTCCTCAACCGGGCCTTCGACCAGGTGCTGATGGACTGCGCCCTGCACCGCGCCGGGGTGACGTTCGTGCTCGACCGGGCCGGCGTCACCGGCAGCGACGGCGCCAGCCACAACGGCATGTGGGACATGTCCGTGCTCCAGTGCGTCCCCCGGCTGCGCCTCGCCGCTCCGCGTGACGCCGCCCAGCTCCGCGCGCAGCTGCGCGAGGCGCTCGCCGTCGACGACGCCCCGACCGTGCTGCGGTTTCCCAAGGGATCCGTGCCCGAGGACATGCCGGCGCTCCGACGCGTGGGCGGCGTCGACGTCCTCCACGAGGACCGGTCGCCCACCGCTCAGGCGCAGCCGGCGGCGACGGGCGACGACGAGGCGCACGGGGCGGCCGGCGGCGTCGGTCCGCAGGCCGACGTGCTGGTCGTCACCGTCGGCTCGATGGCGGGTACCGGGCTGGACGCCGCGCAGCGCCTCACCGCGCGCGGACTGCGCAGCACCGTGGTCGACCCCCGCTGGGTCATCCCGGTCGATCGCGCCCTCGTCGGCCTGGCGGCCCGGCACCGGGTGGTCGTCACCATCGAGGACGGGTCCCGGGTGGGCGGTGTGGGGTGCCGGCTGGCGCAGGAGCTGCGCGACGCCGGTGTCGACGTCCCGGTCGTGGACCTCGGTATCCCGCCACGCTTCCTCGACCACGGCGACCGAGGCGCGATCTTGGCTGAGCTGGGTCTGACCGGTCAGGACGTCGCCCGTCGCGCCGTGGAGGCGCTGGCACGGCTCGACAACGACCCGCGCACCTCGGGGGTGTCGGCCCGCTCCTGACAGCCCGCACTCGACGCTCGTCGTGGCCGGACGGTCAGCGGTACAGGATGTTGCGGCGGTCGCGGTCGTCGGCAGCGGGCTCCGCCAGGGCTCGTCGCGCGAGCGCGGCGACGTCGACGACGCGACGTGCGGTGGCCACCTCGTGCTCGGTGACGAGCAGCGGCCGGTCGACCCCGCGCTCCTCCACGGACGTGGCGTGCGCTGCCGCGAGCACGAAGGGTGGGTCGATCCGGGCGAGGTCGAACCACCCGCGTCGGCGCATCGGCACCGCGACGGCGCGCATGCCGGTGCCGTCGCTGCCCGCCAGGTGCCGTCGCAGCGTGCCTGACGCCAGCAGCGTCAGCACGTCGCAGCCGCCGACGGGTGCCAGCACGGCCGCGTCGTCGCGCACGAGCCGCGCCACGGCCAGCGCCCCCATCGCCTCAAGGTGGCCGCGGACCTGCGCCCACCACGGCTGGCGGTCCACCCCCGCGGCGCGGGCCACGCTCGCGGAGACCGGGATGACGAGCTCGTCGTCGCCGTCCAGCACCCGCAGCGCCGGGCCGAGCTCCAGCACGCCGCCGGGCAGCTGCTCCCACGCCCAGCCGGCGCCGGGGTGCACCGCGTGCCCGAGCGGGAGCGCGAGCGGCACCAGGCGGCGGTCGTCGTCGGCCAACCCGGCGAGGCGTGGACGGGCCCGCAGCCAGTCGCGCAGCCGCAGCCGCCCGCTGGTGCCCTCGGGGTCCGCGCCCGCGGTCGCCTCCGCGAGCTCACGCCAGGAGACCGGCACCCAGGACTCGCGGTCGTGCCAGTCCCTGCCGACCGCCACCCCCTCGGGCCGGGGCTCCATGGGGACGTCGTGGAGCACGCTCGCGGCCAGCGCCCCCCGGCGCAGGCACGACAGGTCGACCCCAGCACGAGGGTCGGGACCGGTCGACGAGCGCTCCACGGGTCGACCGTAGAGGTGCGCCGCGACGGCTGCCACGTCAGGGCCTGCGCACGGCACGACTTCACGCCAACGGCGCACCGCGACGTCCGTGAGCAGCGGCGTCGTCACCTGCCGTGACGTCGCTGTCGCCCGCTGACATGGCGGGAGCCCCCATGACGACGGCGACCAATGTGGATCGGAGCTCCATAGAAAGGCGATGAGTGCGCTCCTACGGTCGGTGCTACCCGAGGCCGGGGCCCAGGGACGCCGATGTGACGGCGTCGGTGCGCGAGAGGTGAAGGAGTGACTGTGACCGCCTCCACCGCGCTACGCACGACTGGTCTCGTGCGTGAGTTCCGGGGCTTCACCGCGGTGGACGGCGTCGACCTCGCCGTGGCGGAGGGCAGCGTCCACGCCCTCGTCGGGCCGAACGGCGCGGGCAAGACGACGCTCTTCAACCTGCTGACCGGCTTCCTGCGGCCGACGCGGGGCCGGATCGAGGTGCACGGGCGCGACGTCACCGGGTTGGAGCCGGAACGCATCGCCCACCTCGGCGTGGCCCGCTCGTTCCAGATCACGAGCCTCTTCGACCAGCTCGACCTCCGCGAGCACGTGCAGCTCGCGCTGCAGGGCCGGGCGGGCGGCGGTCTGCGCTTCTGGCGCAGCAACCGCGTGCTGGACCGCTACGACTCGCGCGTCGACGAGCTGCTGGACCAGGTCGGGCTGGTGGACCTCGCCTCCGTCCGCGCCGGTGCGCTCTCCTACGGGCGCAAGCGGGCGCTGGAGCTGGCGCTGGCGCTCGCCCTGGACCCTCAGGTGCTGCTGCTGGACGAACCGACGGCCGGCATGGGCCTGGAGGACGTCGACCGCACCGTGAACCTCGTCCGGGTCGTGGCCGAGGGCCGGACGGTCGTGTTCGTCGACCACAACATGCACGTCGTCGGCAGCCTCGCCGACCGCGTGACCGTGCTGCAGTCGGGACGGGTGATCGCGGAGGGCACGTACGACGAGGTGCGCCGTGACCCCCAGGTGGTCACCGCCTACCTCGGCTCGCCGCTCGACGAGCCGGAGGACGAGGAGGCGTCGCGTGGCCGCTGACGAGGGCGCGGGCCCGGTCCTGGAGGTGCGTGGCCTCACGGCGACCTACGGCGAGGCCGTGGCGCTGCGCGACGTGAGCCTCACCCTCGGCCGCGGCGAGGTGGTGACGCTGGTCGGCCGCAACGGCGCCGGCAAGACCACGCTGCTCCGCTGCGTCATGGGCCTCCACCGGTCCCAGACCGGAGAGGTCCGCCTGCACGGCCGCGCGCTGGGCAGCATGCGGCCCCAGCGACGCGCCCGGCTGGGCCTCGGCTGGGTGCCGGACGACCGTGGGATCCTCGCCTCGCTCAGCGTCGAGGAGAACCTGCGGCTCCCACCTGTCGTGGGGGAGCGCGCCTGGAGCATGGAGCAGGTGCACGAGGTCTTCCCCGCGCTCGCCGAGCGTCGGAGGTTTCCGGGCACGCGGCTGTCCGGGGGAGAGCAGCAGATGCTGGCCATGGCGCGGGTGCTGCGCATGGGCTGCGACGTCCTGCTGCTCGACGAGCCCACCGAGGGGCTGTCCCCGGTGCTCGTCACCGCGGTCCGGGACATCGTCCGGGCCGCGTCGGACGCCGGGACGTCGGTCCTGCTCGTCGAGCAGAACCTCGGGTTCGCGACCACCGTCGCGGACCGGCACTACCTGCTTGCCCAGGGCGAGGTCGCCCAGCAGCTCGAGAACCACGAGGTCAAGCAGCGGCAGGGCGAGCTGCTCGAGTACCTCGGCGTCTAAGCCCCACCCGCCAACTGGAGGACGAACATGCGCGTTCCCGTCATCAGCTCGATCGCCGCACTGGCCTGCGGCTCGCTGCTGCTCGCCGCCTGCGGCCAAGGAGGACCCGCCTCCGCCGGCGGCAAGATCAGCAACGACAAGATCGTCATCGGCGTGCTGAACGACCAGTCCGGCGTCTACAAGGACCTCTCCGGCCCGAACTCCGTCACCGCGGTCAAGATGGCCGTGGCCGACTTCCTCGCGAAGCACAAGGACGACGCGGTGACCAAGGACATCGAGGTCATCACCGCCGATCACCAGAACAAGCCCGACATCGCCAACACCAAGGCGCAGGAGATGTACGACCGGCAGAACGCCGACATCATCCTGGACGTCCCGACGTCGTCAGCGGCGCTCGCCGTCGCCGAGCAGGCGAAAGCCGCCAAGAAGCTCTACATCAACATCGGCGCGGGCACGACGGCCCTCACGAACGCCCAGTGCAACAAGTACACGTTCCACTGGGCCTACGACACGTACATGCTCGCCAACGGCACCGGCACCGTGATCACGAAGAACGGTGGTAAGAACTGGCAGATCATCTACCCGGACTACGCGTTCGGGCAGGACATGAACAAGCAGTTCACCGCCGCCATCAAGAAGGCGGGCGGCACCGTGGGCGAGTCCATCGCGACGCCGTTCCCGAACGACAACTTCGCGACGTTCCTCACCAAGGCGGCGTCGGCCAAGCCTGACGTCATCGGCGCGATGCAGGCCGGCGGTGACCTCGTCACGCTCGTCAAGCAGTTCAACGAGCAGAAGCTGCGGCAGCAGGGCATCACCCTCGCTGCCGGCCTCATGTTCATCACGGACATCCACTCGGCCGGCGTCGACCAGTTCCAGGGCGTCGAGTTCACCGACCCGTGGTACTGGAACTTCGATGACGAGAACCGCGCGTGGGCCGCGAAGTTCAAGGAGAAGACCGGCACGGAGCCGTCGTTCGCTCACGCTGCCAACTACTCGGCCGCCATGCAGTACCTGGAGGCCGTGCAGGAGGCAGGCACGGACGACGCGGACCAGGTGGTGAAGAACCTCGAGGGCAAGAAGATCAACGACTTCTTCCTGCGCAACGGCGAGATCCGGGCCAAGGACCACCGCGTGATCCACGACGTCTACCTGGCCAAGGTCAAGGACGCCAGCAAGGTCACCGGCGAGTGGGACTACGAGGACATCGTCAGCACCATCCCCGCCGCGAAGGCCTTCAAGCCCGAGAGCGAGTCGACCTGCTCCATGTGAGCGCCTGGACCAAGCGATGACGACGACAGGAGGGGCGGCACGATGAGTGCGATCGTCCAGTACACGTTGCAGGGCTTGGCCTCTGGCAGCTTCTACGCGCTGTCGGCCCTCGGTCTCGCGGTGATCTTCGGGATGCTGGGCGTCGTCAACTTCGCCCACGGCGCCTGCTTCATGCTGGGCGCCGTCGGCGCGGCGGTGCTCCTCGCCGAGCTGGACGCCGGCTTCTGGGTCTCGCTCGCCGTGGTGCCCGTCCTGCTGTTCGTGCTCGGCATCCTCGTCGAGCGGGTGCTGGTGCGCTGGCTCGTCGCGCTGGACCCGCTGTACAACTTCCTGCTCACCTTCGGGCTGGCGCTCCTGATCGTCGACCTGGTG
>DASSTJ010000121.1:0-4491 GCA_035707965.1 Actinomycetales bacterium | reverse complement strand
GCCCTGCGTGCGGCCCTGCAGCAGCGGCCGGTGCTGCACGCCCGCGTGCTGGTCCTCGCCTGAACCGACCGCTCAACCGCTCGACTGCTGGACCGACCTGCTCGACCGACCTGACCGCCGACCCGACTGGGGGCGCCGTGGGGTACCTGACCGAGTCGCCGACGTGGAAGCAGCGCCGCCGCCGGCGCCAGCGCGTGACCATGGCCGTCATCGTGCTGCTCGTGGTGGCGGTGGGCGTCGTGGCGTACGGGTACCGGGAGCAGTGGTTCGGCCCGCCGGAGGACGACGTCGTGGTGGGCACGGTCCCCACCTGCCCGACGGCGTCCCCGGCACCGCTGACGGCGGCTGACGTGCACGTGAACGTCTACAACAGCACGTCGCGCAGCGGACTGGCGGCGAGCGTCGCCAAGGCGCTGCACGCCCGGTCCTTCGTGGTGGAGACCGTCGCCAACGACCCCCTGCACGCGGACGTCAAGGCCACCGCGCTCGTGCGCTTCGGACCGGACGGCGCCAAGGCGGCCGCCCTCGTCCAGGCGCAGGTGGCCAAGGCGGTGATGAAGCAGGACACGCGCAAGGGGGCCGGCGTCGACCTCGTCCTCGGGCAGGCGTTCCGGGGACTCGCCGCCCCGAGCACGCCGACGACCACCACGCCTGCCCCTACGCCGTCCGTGCGGTGCACCCCGGCAGCCACGCCCTCCAGCCCTGCGCCCGGCACTCCGTCCGACACGAGCAGCCCGTCACCGTCGGGCTGAGTCGCCTCCGACGCGCTCTGGACGCGCGCGGCTCAGCTGCCGACGGCTCGGCGCAGCAGCCGCAGGGGTGCCTCGCGGTCGTCGGACATCACGCGCGGGATGCCACCGCGCCACTCGTGGTCGGTGAGCCCCGGGTTGTGCTCGGTGGTGCCGTCGGGGAGGAAGACCTGCGGGCTGCCCTGGATCGGCAGCTGCTTGCTGCGCTCGTAGTCGGCCAGGACGTCGGCCCGGACCGGCTGGGTGCGCCACGTCTCGAGCACGGCCTCGACGTCGATCGCCGCGCCGCGCGACGCGGCGGCCTCGAGCGCGGCGCGCAGCCCGGCGGCGACGCTGACGTCCACACCCGCCCGCAGGAAGGCCCGGCGCAGCGCGTAGTCCACCTCTTCGGCGCCGCGGTCGCCGTGCACCCGGCGCGCCGCTGCCACGAGCTCGAACGCCGGCATGAACGTCGAGGGCCACGACTCGTTGCGGTAGCGCGAGTACATCGCCGGCTCGTGCTGGGCGAGCACGGCGATCTCCGTCGTCACGATGCCGTACGGCGTCCCCGTGCCGTTCACGAGCTCAAGCGGCCACGGGCGGGGGTCGAGCACGACGTCGAGGCCCTCGGCGTCACGGGCCGTGCGCAGACGGTGCACGATGGCGCCGGCCCAGGGGCAGTGGATGTCCGACCAGATCGTCACGGTCACCATGACGCTCAGGATACGGATGATCAGGATACGGACGCCGACCACACGGACCCCCGGAGGCACGACCGACAGGCGCGACCGTCAGGCACGACCGTCAGGCACGACCGACGGGCACGACCGACGGGCACGAGTGGACGGCACGACTGGTAGGCAGGACAGGCGCAGCGAGCGCCGTCGCCCTCGGACGTGGTTCGATCGGGGGACTGCAGCCGTATCGAGACGAGGAGACTCATGACGACCGTCCGCGACGAGCCGCCCGAGCCGCTGACGTCGAACCGGCCGTGGGGCGACTTCCTCCAGCTCTCCAGCGGCGAGCCGGTCACGGTCAAGGTCATGACGGTGCAGCCGGGGCAGAGGCTCAGCCGGCAGCGGCACGCCAAGCGGGCGGAGTACTGGCTGGTCCTGGACGACGGGCTGCAGGCGTGGATCGACGACGTGGCAGTCCCCGCGGGGCGCGGTGACACGGTGTGGGTGCCGTGCGGCGCCGTCCACCGTCTGGGCAACGTCGGCGACGCGCCGGGGCGGGTCCTCGAGGTCGCGTTCGGCGAGTTCGACGAGGACGACATCGAGCGGCTCGACGACGACTACGCCCGCTGACCGGCGTCCCTCGTGATCGAGATCGCGCTCGGCGCGTTCGTCATCGCGACGGTGGCGGCGTTCGCGCAGTCGGTCTCCGGCTTCGGGTCGGCGCTCGTGGCCGTGCCGCTCCTGTCGCTTCTCGCCGGCCCGCGCACCGCGGTCGTGACCATCACCGTGCTGAGCATCGCCATGACGGGGCTCGCGACGGCGCGCGAGCGACGACACGTGGAGTGGCACGTCGCGGGCACCCTGGCGCTCACCGGACTGCTCGGCATGCCGGTGGGACTTGTTCTGCTCACGGCGCTCGAGCCCCGCACCCTCACGCTCGTCATCGCCGTCCTCGTGCTGGCGTTCGCGCTGCTGCTGGCGAGCGGGTGGGCACCACACCCCGGACCGTGGGCGCGGCGCGCGTCTGGCGTGGTGAGCGGGGCGATGCTGACGTCGACCGGCATGAACGGACCGCCACTCGTCATCACGCTGCAGGCGATGCGGCTGCGTGCCGACCGATTTCGAGCGACCCTGCAGGCGGCGTTCTGCACGCAGGACGTCGCTGCCGTGCTGGGGTTCGTGGTCGTCGGCCAGGTGAACCGCACCGTTCTCGTCGCGGTGGCCGCAGGTCTCCCCGGCCTGCCGCTGGGCTGGCTGCTCGGCGACCGCGTCTTCACCGCGCTGAGCGCCTCGGTCTTCCGCAAGGTCGTGCTCGGCATGCTGGTCGCCAGCGCCGCGGCGGCCGGCGGGTCAGCCCTCACCGGCTGACACTGCGCTCGCGCACCACCTCACCACACGCGCCGGCGGCACTCCCCGCTCCAGCTACCTGGTGGTACCCGCGGCGAGGGGCCACGACCGCACCGTCTCGTGACGCGGCTGCGGCCCGAGCTGCGAGCGCACGAGGGAGAACGACTCGGCCTGCCATGACGGCCCCCGGTAGTCGCTGAGGGCCTCGACGAACGGCCGCAGGTCGAGGGACGTCGTCCTGCCTCGTGCCAACGTGACGTGCGGTCGGAGCGTTCGTTCGTCCACCGGGACACCCGCTCTGCGGGCTGCAGCGGCGACTGCGCGCGCGAGGCCGGCGAGCTGCTCACGGTCGCCCTGTACACCGGCCCAGAGCACGCGTGAGCCGAACCGGCCCGCCCCGGCGAAGGCGAGCCCCATCGTGGGGTGCCGACCCGCCGCGCGGGTCAACCGCTCGACCAGCGGCGCCAGCCTCCCCTCGGGCACCTCGCCCAGGAACGCCAGCGTCACGTGCCAGCGGTCGCTCGGCACCCACCGCAGCCGACCGTCGTCCGAGCGCACCGCCGCCACGGCGTGCTCGAGGTGCTCCAGCGCCGTCGCCGGGACGTCGAGCGCCACGAAGAGCCGCATGGCGTCAGTCTGGTCGGCCCCGGCACGGCGCTCCACCGTGAAATCGCTGGAACCGCCCGCGCGCGACCGGCAGGATCGCGTCATGGCCGATGTCGCAGACCTGCTCGCCGCCTATGACGAGCAGCTGCGTGACGTCGCGGAGGTCCTGTCGGCGGACCACTGGGAGCGGCACGGTCCGCTGATCTGGGCGCTGTACCCGAGCGGGCGGGGCTTCGTGACGTACCGAACGCTCGACGGGTACGCCGGCTCGCGGCTGGACGAGCTGGTCGCCGAGACCGTCGAGCACTACTCGGGCACCCCGGACGTCAGCGAGTTCGAGTGGAAGACCCGCGGGCACGACGACGTCCCGGAGCTCGACGCCGTCCTGCGTCGGCACGGGCTCGAGCCGGACGACGTGGAGTCGGTGATGATCGGTCGCGCCGAGGACCTGGCCGTCGACGTGCCGCTCCCGACAGGCGTGACGCTGCGGCGGGTCACCGCACCGGACGACGTCCGCCGCATGGTCGCCATGCAGGACGAGGTCTTCGGCGACCCGCACCCGGGCATGGCGGACGAGCTCGTGCAGCGGCTCGCGGAGCGCGACGACGGCATGGAGATGTGGGTCGCGGAGGCGGACGGCGAGATCGTCAGCGCGGGACGCGTCGAACCGGTCGAGGGCACCGACTTCGCCGGCATCTGGGGCGGCGCGACGCGCCCGCAGTGGCGCGGCCGAGGCATCTACCGCGCGCTGACCGCCGAGCGAGCCCGCTCCGCACTGCGCCGAGGGGTGACGTACATCAACAGCGACTCCACCGAGTACTCCCGGCCCATCCTCGAGCGCTCCGGCTTCCTGAAGGTGACGACCACGACGCCCTACGAGTGGCGGCGTCCCTGACCCGCTGGCTCGCTCGGCCGCCGTGGCGGTGCCGACCGCAGCCGGCCCGGTGCCCTACGCGATGCGCCTGGCTGTCCCGGACACTCCGATCCCGCCGCTGCGCGGGATCGTGACGGTGAGCAGCCCAGGCCGACCCATGTCGTCGCCCTGGTGCACCGTGACGGTGGCCGGCGGGGTCACGAGCCCCAGCTCCCGCAGGTAGCCGCCGAGCGCCGCGGCGGCTGCCCCCGTGGCCGGG
>DASSTJ010000120.1:0-37090 GCA_035707965.1 Actinomycetales bacterium | reverse complement strand
CGCTCCCTGCGACCCAGAGGTGCTCCGGTGATGGCCACGGACCGACGTCCGACCACGACCCCGCCGGCTGCTCTCGGCACCGCCGAGCAGTTCAGCGCGATGCTGCGTGCGTCGGCCGTTCCGGCCCTCCTGGCGGCCGCGGGGTGCGTCGTGGTCGCGGCCGTCGCCGACGGTGGCAAGGGTGCCTGGTCGGCCGCGCTCGGCGCGGCGCTGGTCGTCGTGTTCTTCTCGTTCAGCCTGCTGGTGATGAAGCGCACCGCCGCGTGGGAGCCCACTGCCGTCATGGGCGTCGTGCTCGGCACCTACACTGCCAAGATCATCGCCCTCGGCGTCGCGATGGTGCTGCTGCGAGACGCCACGTGGCTGTCGGGCCCGGCGTTGGCGCTGACCGTCATCGTCTGCACCGTGGTGTGGCTGGCGTTCGAGATGCGGGCGTTCACGCGCATGCGCGTGCTGGTGTCGCCGGGCACCCACGGCGCCGAGCTCGGCGCCGGTGAGGACGACGTCCGATGACGACTTGTTACCGTGGAGCACGCCATGTCGCAGCCGCCTCAGGCCACGCCGCCGCCGGAACGTCCCTCGCGCTTCTCGCGGGAGTCGGACGACGCTTGGCGCGCCTTCTCGTACCTGCTGACCGGTCCGTTCACCTTCGGCGGCATCGGCTGGTTGATCGATCGCTGGGCGGGTACCGGGTGGCTGCTGCCCGTCGGCGTCGTCGGGGGCATGGCTCTGTCGTTGTACCTCATCTGGTTCAGGTACGGTACGCACTGACCCCGGAGCCGTTCGCCCGAGGCGCTGTGGCGCGCCCTCCTCGTGAGGCCACGCACCGCCTGACTGGAGCCGACAGCCTCGGCTGTCGCACCCGCAGTACCACCCCCGGCTCGCGCGTGACCACGAGCCGGAGCACCACCCCACGATCTGTCGTTGACCTGCGCGCGGAGGAGAACCTGTGAGCATCGTGGCACTGGCCACCGAGGGCTCGACCTACGAGTCACCTGGGCTCAGCGACTTCTGGCAGCCGCTGTTCGGCACCGACGGCGCCTTCGCGATCACCCGCGCGTCGATCGTCATGGTCATCTCCGTCGCGCTGATCTGCTGGGCGCTGCTCGCCGGCACCAAGAAGCTGTCGGTCGTGCCCGGCAAGGGGCAGGCGCTCACCGAGGCCCTCTACGGGTTCGTGCGCAACAGCGTGGCGCGCGACATCATCGGCAGCCGCGACTTCCTGCGGTTCGTGCCGTTCCTGCTGTCGCTGTTCACGGTCGTGCTGCTGAACAACCTGTTCAGCGTCATCCCGCCGATCCAGTTCCCTTCCACGAGCCGGCTCGCCTTCCCGGCGGCCCTGACGATCTTCGTCTTCGTGGTCTACCACTGGATCGGCATGCGCAAGCACGGCTTCCTGGGGTACTGGAAGTCGATCGTCCCGTCCGGGCTGCCGATCGCGCTCGTCCCGTACATCTTCATCCTCGAGCTCATCACCGACATCTTCACCCGCCCGGTGACCCTGGCCCTGCGACTCATGGGCAACATGTTTGCCGGCCACCTGCTGCTGGTGCTGTTCATCGGCGGCGGCGAGTACATGCTCCGGCACGGCGCCTTCGGCATCAAGCTCGTCGGCGGTGGCTCGCTGGTCATGGGCTTTGTCATGACGCTGTTCGAGATCCTGGTGCAGGTGCTGCAGGCCTACATCTTCACGCTGCTGGCCGCCATCTACATCCAGGGAGCGCTTGCCGACGAGCACTGACCGCCCCACGACAGCTCGACCGCACCACGACAGCTCGACCGCACCACCACAGATCGACCCGCACCACGACCGAACTCAGCACCAGCACCACCGACCGACCGAGAACGGGGAGCGCCCGCTCCTCGCGGAACCGCAAAGGAAAATGAGTAGACATGACCGGTGACATCGCGATCCTCGGCTACGGCCTCTCCGCCATCGGCCCCGGCATCGGCATCGGCCTGGTGTTCGCCGCCTACATCAACGGCGTCGCACGGCAGCCCGAGGCCCGCGGCATGCTCCAGCCGATCGCCTTCCTCGGCTTCGCGCTCGCCGAGGCGCTGGCCATCTTCGGCCTCGCGCTCGCCTTCGTCTTCAAGGGCTGACCCCACACCCACTCGCACACCGAGGAGAACCCGTGCACACCGCAACGATCCTCGCAGCCGAGGGTGAGGGTGGCTGGGCGAACGCGTACCCGATCATCCCTCACCCCGGTGAGCTGATCTTCGGCATCGTCAGCTTCGCCATCCTGCTGTACGTGGTGACGAAGTACGTCGTGCCCCGGCTCGAAGCCATGTACGCCGAGCGTGCTGCCGCCATCGAGGGCCAGATCGCCGAGGCCGACCAGGCCCAGGCCGAGGCCCAGGAGGCGCTGGAGCAGTACAAGGCGCAGCTGGCCGAGGCGCGTCAGGAGGCGGCGAAGATCCGCGAGGACGCCCGTGAGCAAGGTGCGCAGATCGTCGCCGAGATGCGCGCCAAGGCGCAGTCGGAGGCCCAGCGCATCACCGACGCCGCGTCCGCCCAGATCGAGGCCGAGCGTCAGCAGACGATCGTGACGCTCCGCAGCGAGGTCGGCCGCCTGGCGACCGACCTGGCGGGTCGTGTCGTCGGCGAGTCGCTCGAGGACGAGGCGCGCCAGCGCCGCACCGTCGAGCGCTTCCTGGCCGAGCTCGAGGCGGCGCCGGCCAGTGACGCGCCGGTGGCGTCCGCGACCACCGCTCCGGCCCAGGGGTCCTGATGCAGGGCACCAGCCGCGAGTCGTTCGCTGCAGCGCAGGACCGTCTGGAGTCGCTCCTGCGCCAGCAACCGGCCGCGGCACGAGCAGCCGTCGGCGACGCGCTGTTCGCCGTCACGCAGCTCCTGGACGCCAACGCCGGCCTGCGCCGCGCGCTGACAGACCCCTCCCGCCAGGGTGCCGACAAGGCGGCGCTCGTCTCGCGCCTGCTCACCGGTCAGGTCCCGGACGACGTCGTCGACCTCGTCGCCGGCGTCGCGCGGGCGCGCTGGTCACGGGCACGTGACGTGGCCGACGCCACCGATCTGCTCGCGAGGAGCAGCGTGCTGGCGGCAGCGCAGGCGGAGGGCCGGCTCGACACCGTCGAGGACGAGCTCTTCCGCTTCGGCCGCACGGTCTACGGGGCCCCCGAGCTGCGCGACGTCCTCACCGACCGCACGGTGGCGGGCGAGCGCAAGGCTGCCCTCGTCGAGGACCTGCTGCGAGGCAAGGTGGCCGCCGAGACGCTCCGGCTCGTGCGTCAGGCCGTGCTCGCACCGCGCGGCTCCCGACTGGACGCGTTGCTCGACGAGTACGGCCGCATCGCTGCCGAGCGTCGCGAGCAGCGCGTCGCGCACGTCGTCGTGGCCAGCCCGCTCGACGAGTCCCAGCGGGACCGCCTGGTCGCGGCGCTCAGCCGCTTGCAGGGGCACCCCGTGCACCTCAACGTCGACGTCGACCCCGGCGTCCTCGGCGGCATCCGCGTCGAGATCGGCGACGAGGTGCTCGACGGCACCGTGTCGCGCCGGCTCGAGGACGCCCGCCGCGCCCTGGCCGGCTGACCGGTCGTACCCGAGACGGCCACCACCCCGAACACGTCGTACCAACCCCGAGTGCAGAGCACCTCGAGAGCACAGAGAGCAGGGACACTGATGACGGAGCTCACGATCCGTCCGGAGGAGATCCGGGACGCGCTGGACAGCTTCGTGCAGTCCTACGAACCGGGCGCCACCTCCCGTGAAGAGGTCGGCCGCGTCACCGAGGCCGGCGACGGCATCGCCCGGGTCGAGGGGCTGCCCTCGGTCATGGCGAACGAGCTGCTGCGGTTCGAGGACGGCACGCTCGGCCTCGCGCTGAACCTCGACGTCCGCGAGATCGGCGTCGTCGTCCTCGGCGAGTTCTCCGGCATCGAGGAGGGCCAGGAGGTCCACCGCACCGGCGAGGTTCTCTCGGTGCCGGTCGGCGACGCCTTCCTCGGCCGCGTGGTCGACCCGCTGGGCAACCCGATCGACGGCCTGGGCGACATCGCCGCCGAGACCCGCCGCGCGCTCGAGCTCCAGGCCCCCTCGGTGGTGCAGCGCAAGTCGGTGCACGAGCCCCTCCAGACCGGCATCAAGGCCATCGACTCGATGACCCCGATCGGTCGCGGTCAGCGTCAGCTGATCATCGGCGACCGCCAGACCGGCAAGACGGCCGTGGCGATCGACACGATCATCAACCAGAAGGAGTTCTGGGACACCGGCGACCCGACCAAGCAGGTCCGCTGCATCTACGTGGCCATCGGCCAGAAGGGTTCGACGATCGCCGGTGTTCGTGGCGCCCTGGAGTCCGCCGGGGCACTCGAGTACACGACGATCGTCGCCGCACCCGCGTCCGACCCGGCCGGCTTCAAGTACCTGGCCCCGTACACCGGCTCGGCCATCGGCCAGCACTGGATGTACGCCGGCAAGCACGTCCTCATCGTGTTCGACGACCTGAGCAAGCAGGCCGAGGCCTACCGCGCCGTGTCGCTGCTGCTGCGCCGCCCGCCGGGCCGTGAGGCCTACCCGGGCGACGTCTTCTACCTGCACTCACGTCTGCTCGAGCGCTGCGCCAAGCTCTCGGACGACATGGGTGCCGGGTCGATGACGGGTCTGCCGATCATCGAGACGAAGGCCAACGACGTGTCGGCCTACATCCCGACGAACGTCATCTCGATCACCGACGGGCAGATCTTCCTCGAGTCCGACCTCTTCAACGCCAACCAGCGCCCGGCGGTGAACGTCGGTGTGTCGGTGTCGCGCGTCGGTGGTGACGCGCAGATCAAGGCGATGAAGACGGTCGCCGGTCGTCTCAAGATCGACCTCGCGCAGTTCCGTGCCCTGGAGGCCTTCGCGCTGTTCGCCTCCGACCTCGACGCAGCGTCGCGCCAGCAGCTGTCCCGCGGCCAGCGGCTCATGGAGCTGCTCAAGCAGGGTCAGTACTCGCCGTACCCGGTCGAGGAGCAGGTCGTCTCCATCTGGCTCGGCACCACCGGCCAGCTCGACGACGTCGCCGTGAGCGACGTGCGGCGGTTCGAGGGTGAGTTCCTCGAGCAGCTCCGTCGCTCCGCCAAGGTGCTCGACGCCATCCGCGAGACCGGCAAGTTCGAGGACGACACCGCGCAGGCCCTGCAGGCCGAGGTGGACTCGTTCAAGAAGGTCTTCTACGGCGAGGGTCGTGACGCGGTCCAGCCCGGCCACGAGGAGTCGGAGGCCCTGGACGACGAGTCGGTCGAGCAGGAGCAGATCGTCCGGCAGAAGCGCTGACGAAGAGTTAGGACGACAGCCACATGGGAGCCCAGCAGCGGGTCTACCGCCAGCGGATCAACTCCACCACCTCGCTGAAGAAGATCTTCAGCGCGATGGAGCTCATCGCGACGTCCCGGATCGCCAAGGCACGGTCCGCCGTCGCGGCGTCGACGCCGTACGCGAACGCGATCACGCGGGCGGTGTCAGCGGTGGCCACGTACTCGAACACCGACCACCCGCTGATCACCGAGAAGGAGCAGGTGCGGCGTGCCGCCGTGCTGCTGCTCACCAGCGACCGCGGCATGGCGGGCGCCTACTCGGCGAACGTGCTCAAGCGTGGTGAGCAGCTCACCGAGCTGCTGAGCGAGCGTGGCGTCTCGGCCGTGCCGTACATCGTGGGCCGCAAGGGCGTCGCGTTCTACCACTTCCGTCGGCGTGCGGTCGAGCAGGAGTGGACCGGGTTCAGCGAGGCGCCGCAGTACTCCCACGCCCGCGAGATCGGCGACGTGCTCGTCGACGCGTTCCTGAAGGGTTCGGAGAACGGCGGGGTCGACGAGATCCACGTGGTCTTCACGCGGTTCGTCAACATGGTGACGCAGGAGACCGACGTCATCCGCCTGCTGCCGCTCGAGGTCGTCGAGGGAGAAGAGCCACCTGCTCCGGACGACGTCCTGCCGCTCTACGAGTTCGAGCCCAACGCGGAGTCCGTCTTCGACACGCTGCTGCCCCGGTACATCGGCAGCCGCATCTACAACTGCCTGCTGCAGGCGACCGCGAGCGAGCAGGCCGCTCGCCAGCGGGCCATGAAGTCGGCGTCCGACAACGCGTCCGACCTCATCCGGCTGTACACCCGCCTGGCGAACCAAGCCCGCCAGGCCGAGATCACCCAGGAGATCAGCGAGATCGTCGGCGGCGCCGACGCGCTGGCCTCTGCTGGCGCGGAACGATGAGCCGCGCGACCTCCGAGCACCCGCTCCCGACCCAAGCGAAGTGAGAGACATGACCGCCACTGCCACCGAGACCGCCGCGCCCACCGGCTCCGCCGGTGTCGGCCGCATCGCCCGGGTGATCGGCCCCGTCGTCGACATCGAGTTCCCCGCCGACGCGATCCCGGACATCTACAACGCCCTCGAGGTCGACATCGAGCTCGCGGGCGACAAGCACACCCTCGTGCTCGAGGTCGCGCAGCACATCGGCGACAACATGATCCGCGCGATCGCGATGAAGCCGACCGACGGTCTCGTGCGCGGCGCTGCCGTCCGCGACCGGGGCGAGGGCATCACCGTGCCGGTGGGTGACGTCACCCTCGGGCACGTCTTCAACGCCACGGGCGAGGTGCTCAACCTCAAGGACGGCGAGACGCTCGAGATCACCGAGCGCTGGCCGATCCACCGCAAGGCGCCGGACTTCGACCAGCTCGAGTCGAAGACCGAGATGTTCCAGACCGGCATCAAGGTCATCGACCTGCTGACGCCCTACGTCCTCGGCGGCAAGATCGGCCTGTTCGGTGGCGCCGGTGTGGGCAAGACGGTGCTCATCCAGGAGATGATCGCCCGCGTTGCTCGCGACCACGGCGGTGTGTCGGTGTTCGCCGGGGTTGGCGAGCGCACGCGTGAGGGCAACGACCTCATCCAGGAGATGACCGAGTCCGGCGTGCTCGGGCAGACCGCGCTCGTGTTCGGCCAGATGGACGAGCCGCCGGGCACCCGCCTGCGCGTCGCCTTGTCCGGCCTCACCATGGCCGAGTACTTCCGTGACGTCCAGAACCAGGACGTCCTGCTGTTCATCGACAACATCTTCCGGTTCACCCAGGCGGGCTCCGAGGTCTCGACGCTGCTCGGTCGCATGCCGTCCGCCGTGGGCTACCAGCCGACGCTCGCGGACGAGATGGGCGTGCTGCAGGAGCGGATCACCTCGACGCGAGGTCACTCGATCACCTCGATGCAGGCGATCTACGTGCCGGCCGACGACTACACCGACCCGGCCCCGGCCACGACGTTCGCGCACCTCGACGCCACGACCGAGCTCTCGCGCGACATCGCGTCCATGGGCATCTACCCGGCCGTGGACCCGCTGACGTCGACGTCCCGGATCCTCGACCCCCGCTACATCAGCGCGGACCACTACAACACCGCAGTGCGGGTCAAGCAGATCCTCCAGCGCAACAAGGAGCTGCAGGACATCATCGCCATCCTCGGTGTCGACGAGCTCTCCGAGGAGGACAAGACGCTCGTCAACCGCGCGCGTCGCATCCAGCGCTTCCTCTCGCAGAACACCTACGTCGCGAAGCAGTTCACCGGCATCGAGGGCTCGACCGTGCCGCTGGACGAGACCGTCGAGGCGTTCACGAAGATCGCGGACGGCGAGTACGACCACGTCGCCGAGCAGGCGTTCTTCATGTGCGGGGGGCTTGAGGACGTCGAGCGCAACTGGGCGGAGATCCAGAAGAACCTCTGACGCACGTACCCCCGGCCCCGGGCCGGAGAGGCTCCGGCAGCTCTCGCAAGCTCGTTGACGCTGCCTGCCGGCTCTCCGGTCCCGGGGCCTTGGCGTTCCTGGCGGGCCGCTGCACTGGTGAGGCTGAGTTGCGCACGGCGTCGGCCTTGCGGGGCTGGGCTTTGCGTTGGGGTTGCGCACGGCGTCGGCGTGGGGAGGCTGGGCTCCGCGTCGAGGGTGCGATGCTCGACACAGGAGGATGGGTGTGGCGTCGGGGGGTGGGGACGACCGGTAGCATGGAGGGGTACCGCTCACCCTGGGGACGCCGGCCGCTCGGCCGGTGACACCCGGCGAGTTCACCCGACCGAGAGGATCTCTGGTGGCGCTCACCGTCGAGCTCGTAGCCGCGGACCGCAAGGTCTGGGACGGCGAAGCCCAGCGGGTCATCGCTCGCACCACGGACGGAGACATCGGCATCCTCCCGGGTCACTCTCCTCTCCTCGGCGTGATGGTGGAGGGTGAGGTGCGGATCACCGGCGAGAGCGGCGACGTCATCGCCACCGTCGACGGAGGCTTCCTCTCCGTCGACCACGACCGCGTCACGCTCGTGGCCGAGTCGGCGAACGTCGGCTCCAGCCCGACGCGCTGACGCTCGAACGCCCGACGTGTCCGGCCTCCTCGTCCCGATCGAGGCCGTCGGTGCGCTCGTGGCCCTGCTGGTCCTGCTCGCCATCGCCGTCGTCGTCCGCCGACGATGGCTCGGCCGCGGCGTCGGCACCTTCGACTGCTCGTTGCGCACCACCCTTGACCGCCTCGGCAAGGGATGGACCCTGGGGGTCGCGCGCTACGAGGCGGACCGCATCGAGTGGTTCCGGGTCTTCGGTGCTCTGCTGCGTCCTTCCCGGGTGCTGCGCCGCTGCGACCTCGCCGTCCAGGAACGTCGGTATCCCAAGGGCGCCGAAGCGTTCGCGGTCATGTCGGGCTCCGTCATCGTGCGTTGCGCGTACGACGGCACGACCATCGAGCTCGCCATGAGCGAGCAGGCGTACACCGGCTTCGCCGCGTGGCTCGAGGCCGCCCCGCCCGGCCAGAACGTCTCGGTCGCCTGAGTCAGGCGTCCCCGTCCTCGGCTGCCGGCTGGCTCGCTGACCCCGGCCCCATGCCCTCGGCCGCCGGCCGGCCGCCGCCCGGCACCCACAGCACGTCGCCGCCGCGCTCGTGGTTCGCGTAGCGGCCGAGGATGAACAGCAGGTCGGAAAGGCGGTTCAGGTACTTCGCCGGAAGCACGCTCACGCCGCCGTCCTCGCCCGTGCCGTGCGCCTCGACAGCGGCCCACGCCGACCGCTCGGCACGTCGCGTGACCGTGCGCGCGACGTGCAGGTAGGCCGATCCGGGCGTGCCGCCTGGGAGGATGAACGAGCGCAGCGTCTCCAACGGCTCCCCGAACCGGTCGCACTCCGCCTCGAGCTCGTCGATCCACGGCTCCTGCACGCGAAGCGGCGGGTAGCGGTAGCTCTCGGCCAGCGGGGCGCACAGGTCGGCGCCGACGTCGAACAGGTCGTTCTGCACTCGCTGCAGCACCATGACGACGTCGTCCGGGAGGTCGCCGCACGTGACCGCCACGCCGATGGCGGCGTTCGCCTCGTCGCAGTCCGCGTACGCCTGAAGGCGCGGGTCGGTCTTCGCCGTGCGGCTGAAGTCGCCGAGCGCGGTCGTGCCGTCGTCGCCGGTGCGGGTGTAGATGCGGGAGAGAACGACCATGGGACGACCCTAGCCGTCGGACGGGGTCACGCCTTCGTCGGCGCTATCGTGCCCGGGTGGACGACCTGGGCAGCGCAGGCGGCACGGTCACCCGGTTCCGGGTGACCGGCGGCGGACCCCTGTCCGGCGACGTGACCGTCGTGGGCGCCAAGAACAGCGCGCTCAAGCTCATGGCGGCCGCTCTGCTGGCGAGCGGTCGCACCCGGCTGTCCAACGTGCCGGAGATCGTCGACGTCGCGGTGATGGCAGAGCTGCTCCGCCGGCTCGGGTGCACGGTGGAGCGCGACCTCGACGCCGGCACGGTGGCGATCGACGTCCCGGAGGCGCTGGGCCACCGCGCGGACTACGAGCTCGTGCGCGCCATGCGGGCGTCCATCAGCGTCCTCGGCCCGCTCGTGGCCCGGCTGGGGGTGGCGGACGTCGCTGTTCCAGGAGGCGACGCGATCGGCTCGCGGGGGCTCGACCTGCACGCGTCCGGGCTGGAAGCACTCGGTGCGAGCGTCACCGTGGCGCACGGCTACCTCGTGGCCGAGGCGCCGTCCGGGCTGACCGGTGCCCCCGTGTCCCTCGAGTTCCCGTCGGTCGGGGCGACGGAGAACATCCTCATGGCGTCGGTGCTGGCGCGTGGCACGACCGTGATCACGGGGGCCGCTCGAGAGCCCGAGATCGGCGACCTCGTCGACCTGCTGGTCGAGATGGGCGCGCAGATCGAGGGTC
This sequence comes from Actinomycetales bacterium, assembly GCA_035707965.1. Taxonomy (GTDB): domain Bacteria; phylum Actinomycetota; class Actinomycetes; order Actinomycetales; family Angustibacteraceae; genus DASSTJ01. The sequence continues at coordinate 26,916 of DASSTJ010000120.1, read as the reverse complement.
GCGGCACCTCGGACCTCGTGGTCACCGGCGTCTCGCAGCTCCACCCCGTCGAGCACCGGGTCGTCGGAGACCGCATCGCGGCCGGCACGTGGGTGTTCGCCGCGGCGGCCACCCTGGGGGACGTCCGCGTCCACGGCGTCGACCCGGCCCACCTGTCGATCGTGCTCGACCTGCTGGACGACGCCGGCGTCGACATCACGCACGACGACCACCTCGTCCACGTGCGCGCGGCCGGGCGTCGACCTCGGGCGTTCGACGTGGTGACCCTGCCGTTCCCGGGCTTCCCCACCGACCTGCAGCCGTTCGCCCTGGTGTACGACGCGGTGGCGAGGGGCTCGGCCATGGTCACCGAGAACCTGTTCGAGGCAAGGTTCCGCACCGTCCAGGAGCTCGCCCGGCTCGGCGCGGACGTGCGGGTCGACGGGCACCACGCGCTGGTGCGGGGCAAGGAGCGGCTGTCCGGCGCCCCGGTCGTCGGCAGCGACATCCGGGCGGCAGCGGCCCTGGTCGTCGGCGGGCTGGTCGCCGACGGTGTCACGACGGTCGAGGGCGTCGCTCACGTCGACCGCGGCTACCCGCACTTCGACGCCGACCTCCGACGGCTGGGTGCCGACGTCGTCCGCGAGCGGGTGAGCGCGCTCACGTCCTTCGCTGAGGTCCCTTGAGCACCGCCCGAGCGGCGCGCTCCTGCTCCGCGAACACGAGCACGCGCGGCCCGTCGGTCGTCGGCGCCAGGGTGGCGCGGACGCCGTGGTCGGAGAGCCTCGCTCGCAGCAGCTCCGCCTCGATGAACGTGGCGGGCCTGGCGACCGGCACGAGCAGCCCGTAGTCGTGCTCGCTCCCACGCCGTCCTGAGGTGGCGACCAGTGAGCCGCCACGTCGGAACGTCCACCGCAGCAGCAGCACGAGGACACCCACGACGAGCAGGGCCAGGAGCGGCTCGGTCACGTAACCGACGTCGGCGAGGAGCACCCCTCCAGTGTGCTCCGGCCTGTGCCGATCGGCGACGGGACCACCATGATGGGCGTCGTGTCCGCGGGCCTCTGGATCGTCGTCCTCGTGGTCGTCGTGGCCGGGGTCGCGGCGGTCTCCCGGCGGCTCGGCGTGTCCGCCCCCCTGGTGCTGGTCGTCGTCGGGATCGGCGGCGCCTACCTGCCCGTCGTCCCCGACGTCCGCCTCGAGCCGCAGCTGGCGCTCGTCGGGTTCCTGGCGCCCCTGCTCTACGCCGCGGCGATCCGGATGTCCTTGACGGACATCCGGAGCAACACCCGGCCGATCCTGTTCCTGTCCGTCGGCTTCGTCGTGTTCTGCGTCGTCGTCGTGGGCGCGGTGGCCTACCTGATCGTGCCCCAGCCCTTCAGCTGGCCGGCGGCGTTCGCGCTCGGGGCCATCGTCGCCCCGCCCGACGCCGTCGCCGCGACGGCGGTCGCCCGCAAGGTGGGCCTGCCCCGCCGGGTCGTCTCGGTGCTCGAGGGCGAGAGCCTGGTCAACGACGGCAGCGCCCTCGTGGCCCTGGCCACCGCCACGAGCGCGATCGCGGCCAGCGTGAGCCTGGGCTGGGTCGCGGCGCGGTTCGCCGTGGGTGTCGGTGGCGGCGTGCTGCTGGGCCTCCTCGTCACCTGGGTGGTCAACGCCGTCCGGCGTCGGGTCCAGGACCCGGTGCTGAACACGCTGCTGTCGCTGGTGACGCCCTTCGCCGCCTACCTCGTCGCGGAGGAGGTGCACGGCTCGGGTGTGCTCGCGGTGGTCGTGGCCGGACTGCTGCTCAGCCGGTCGGCGCCCACGGTCCAGACCGCCGCCACGCGACTGGCCGAGGCGAGCAACTGGCGCACGGTGCAGTTCGTGCTCGAGAACACGGTCTTCCTGCTCATCGGGCTGCAGGTGCCCTACGTCGTCGACCAGGCGCGCCGCGAGCTGCCCGACGGCACGGTCGTGTGGCTCTGCGCCGCGCTGCTCGGGGTCGTGCTCGTGGCCCGCTTCGTCTGGGTGTACGCCGGGGTGCTGGCCTTCAACGTGCTCGGACGGTCCGACGAGCACGGCGGGTGGTCGTGGCAGGAGGCCACCGTCATCTCGTGGGCGGGCATGCGGGGCGTGGTCACCCTCGCGGCGGCGTTCGCGCTGCCCGCGCAGACCCCTCGGCGGGGGCTGCTGCTGCTCGTGGCGTTCACCGTCGTGGTCGGCTCGCTGCTGCTGCAGGGGCTCAGCCTGCCGACCCTGATCCGCAGGCTGGGCCTGCACGGACCCGACCGCGCGGAGGACGCGCTGCGACAGGCCGCCCTGCTCAGCGAGGTCGTGAGCGCAGGTCAGCGCCGGCTCGAGCGAGTGCGCCGGCACGAAGGGCTCTCGGACGACGTGGTCGAGCAGCTGCGGTCGCGGTCCGTCCGCCGATCGGATGCGGCGTGGGAGCGGCTCGGCCGCTCGAACCGGGAGTACGAGCCTCCGACGGCCACCTACGTCCGGGTACGGCTGGAGATGCTCGAGGACGAGCGGTCGGTGCTGCTCGCGGCACGCGACGCCGGACGGTACGACGAGGACGTCCTGCGCACGGTGCAGAACATGCTGGACGTCGAGGAGTCGCTGCTCGACCACGTCGATCTCGAGAACCGTGACGTCGACCGGGCGCTCCAGCTCGCCGACGACGAGTGGCTCTGCCAGCACCTCCGGCACGCTCCCGAGCACGCCGAGGCTCGCACTCCGGAGGGCTGCGGCGCCTGCCTGCGCGAGGGGACGTCCTGGGTGCACCTGCGCCTCTGCCTGGCCTGCGGTGAGGTCGGTTGCTGCGACAGCTCGCCCGAGCAGCACGCGCGCCGGCACTTCGAGGAGACCGGTCACCCGGTCATGCGCAGCTTCGAGCCGGCCGAGGCGTGGCGCTGGTGCTTCGTCGACGAGCAGCTGGGCTAGCCGCAGCACGCAGGACGCCGAGGTCGCGAGGACGGCCGTACCGTCGGAGTTGCCGAGATCGTCGATGTGGCGACGCTGCCCGCCATGCGGCGCGCCGGCACCGCCGGCGTCGCAGAGCCGAGGGGCTGACCGCAGCCGCCGAGCGGCGGGCTGGCCCGTTGCCCCTCGGCCCGCCGCTCGCCGGCCCCATCAGGTGGCGACGCCGATGCCGGCGAAGCACTCCTGGAACGTCGAGAAGTCGATCGCGAAGACGCCGTCGCTCGCGTCGAGGTCGACCGAGCGCCAGAAGCTCACGTCACGCATCGAGATCGTCGTGTGCAGCGCTCCCTGCGTGCCCTCGTGGTAGCCCCACGGGTTGCGCAGCACGACGTAGTCGCGCAGGAACCAGGTCGGCAGCTGCAGCATGTCTTGCAGCAGTGGCGACCGCTCGATGATCCGTTGCCCGTCGAGCTGACGCATCATCGTGGTCAGCGCACGCCGGATCACCACGCCACTGGTCCAGCCGAGCACCGAGTACGCGTGGTTGGCGACGATGTTCGCGTCGGCGTAGCTGACGCCGTCCGGCGCCGTGCCGTACGTCCAGGCCGTCATCGGGTCGACCGTGCGGTACGAGACGCAGTGCTGCTTCACCAGCGTGGCCAGCTGCGCAGCCGTGCTGCTCGCCACGGACGTGTAGTGCGGCTTGCGTCCGGTCAGGGCAGCGCTCGCGTGCACCGGGTCGCCGCCGTTGAGCACGGTCAGGTTCGGCTTGTCGAACCACTGGCCGCCGCCGCGCCACATCGCGTAGGCCTTCTCCACGAGCGCCGGCCAGATCTCCCCGACCTCCGACGACTTGCCGTACATCGGGCTCGTCGTCCCGGAGTAGACGACCGTCGCGTCGGTCGCCTCGAAGGTGTGGCCCTGGCCGTCGGCCGGGTCGATGAACGTGAACTGGTTGGTGAACTGCTCGTTGTCGGTGCCGGTCGCGCGCGAGCGCTGGGCGAACGTGTACGGCAGCGCCCAGGCGCAGGACGACATCGCGGCGATGAGCCAGCAGTCGCCGAGCTGGCCCTGCACCGGGTCGAAGAACTCCGAGGACTCCTTGAAGAACGAGCCCGTGTCGACCCACTGGCCGCCGGGCGGTGTCCAGCCGAGCTCGAAGATCTTGTCGTTCCAGAGCCGGCCGACGACCTCGGCGTCGAAGATGCGCTCCAGCTGGCTGCGGCGCAGCTGCTCCGACGGCCCGATCTCGACGGTCCAGCCACCGGCACGGCTCGGCGTCACCGATCGCACGGGCACGTCCGCCAGCGACCCGCCCACCAGCCGTTGCAGGTCACCGAGGCGGGCGGGTGCGCTGTCGACCGTCGCCGGCATCTCGTCGTCGCGCTTCGGGCCGTGGTTGCGGGGCACCTTGGGCGGCGACGGGACGATCCGGCCGCTGCGGTCCAGCGCCGCGCCGAGGTAGATCGGCGAGCCGAACTTCGGGTCGAAGAGCTGTTCGTACGGCGTCTGCAGCACATCCTCGAGCAGCGCCGGTCGGTCGGTCACCTGGTCCCAGTCGACCGGGTGACCGAGCACGCCCTCGACCAGCGAGTAGGGGTTGCGCGCGGTGAGGAAGGGCGTCGTCGCACCCCTCGCCTCCTCCTGCGTCCGCTGGGCAGGCATCTCCCCAGCCGCGTCGGCGCTTCTACGCGTGGTCGTCCTCCTCGTCGCCTGCGGGGCAGAGTCGTGCCTGACCTGCGGGGCGTCGGTGGTGACGGCGGACCTTCGTGGGCTCATGGTTCCTCGCCAGGGACGGGCCGTGGCGCCTGTCGGTCACGGCACACGAGAACAGAGGGGCTGACGCGCAGGCGTGATACCCGCGTGACCACCCTCACGCCGTTCCCGGGTGCCGCCCCGGCCTACCCGTCGGTACGGTCCGGAGAGTCCGCGAGCCGGCCGGACCCTGGAGGAGACGCAATGAGCAGAGCTGAGCGCGACCGCCCGTGGGTCATGCGCACGTACGCCGGGCACTCCAGCCCCGAGGCCTCCAACGCGCTGTACCGGCGCAACCTCGCCAAGGGGCAGACCGGTCTGTCGATCGCGTTCGACCTGCCTACCCAGACCGGCTACGGGCCGGACGACCCGCTGGCACGGGGCGAGGTCGGCAAGGTCGGCGTGCCGATCGCGCACGTGGGCGACATGCGGGCCCTGCTCGACGGGATCCCGCTCGCGACCATGAACACCTCGATGACGATCAACGCCACGGCGATGTGGCTGCTGGCGCTCTACCAGGTGGTCGCGGAGGAGCAGGCGCTCGCCGCCGGTGGCGACCCGGCTGAGACGGTGCGCGGGCTGACCGGCACGACGCAGAACGACATCATCAAGGAGTACCTGTCCCGCGGCACGTACGCCTTCCCGCCGGCGCCGAGCCTGCGTCTGACGACCGACACGATCGCCTACGCCGTGTCGGCGATGCCGAAGTGGAACCCCGTCAACATCTGCAGCTACCACCTGCAGGAGGCCGGAGCCACACCGGTGCAGGAGGTCGCGTACGCGCTCAGCGCGGCGGTCGCCGTCCTCGACGCCGTCCGCGACAGCGGCCAGGTGCCTTCGGAGCGGTTCGCCGACGTCGTCGCGCGCATCTCGTTCTTCGTCAACGCCGGCGTGCGGTTCGTCGAGGAGATGTGCAAGATGCGGGCCTTCGTGCAGCTCTGGGACGAGCTGACCCGCGACCGCTACGGGGTCACCGACGCCAAGGCGCGCCGCTTCCGCTACGGCGTGCAGGTCAACTCGCTCGGCCTCACCGAGGCGCAGCCCGAGAACAACGTGCAGCGGATCGTGCTCGAGATGCTGGGCGTGACCCTGAGCAAGGACGCCCGCGCCCGTGCGGTGCAGCTGCCCGCCTGGAACGAGGCCCTCGGGCTGCCCCGGCCCTGGGACCAGCAGTGGTCCCTGCGCATGCAGCAGGTGCTCGCCTTCGAGAGCGACCTGCTGGAGTACGACGACCTGTTCACCGGCAGCGTCGTCGTCGAGGCGAAGGTGGCGGAGATCGTCGACGGAGCCCGCGCCGAGATGGCGCGCGTCGCCGAGCTCGGCGGGGCCGTCGCCGCGGTCGAGTCCGGCTACCTCAAGTCGGCGCTGGTCGCCTCGCACGCGTTGCGGCGCGCGCGGATCGAGTCCGGCGAGGACGTCGTCGTCGGCGTCAACCGCTTCGAGACGACCGAGCCGAACCCTCTCACCGCCGACCTGGACACCGCCATCCAGCGCGTCGACCACGACGTCGAGCAGCGCACCGTCGACTCGGTACGGGCGTGGGTGGCCGCGAGGGATGCCGATCCCGACCGTCGCGCGGCGGCGGCAGACGCGCTCGGCCGCCTGCGAGCCGACGCGAAGGGCACCACGAACCTCATGGCCGCGACGCTCGACTGCGCCCGCGCCGGGGTCACGACCGGGGAGTGGGCCGGCACGCTCCGCCAGGTGTTCGGCGAGTTCCGCGCCCCCACCGGCGTGACCGCCGACGTCCCGAGCGCCGAGGGTGACCCGGGCCTGCGGGAGGTGCGGGAGAAGGTCCGTGCCGCCGGGGACGAGCTCGGCGGCCGGTTGCGGCTCCTCGTCGGCAAGCCCGGCCTCGACGGGCACTCCAACGGTGCCGAGCAGGTCGCCGTCCGGGCGCGGGACGCCGGCTTCGAGGTCGTCTACCAGGGCATCCGGCTGACTCCCGAGCAGATCGTCGAGGCGGCCGTCGCCGAGGACGTGCACTGCGTCGGGCTGTCCGTGCTCTCCGGCTCGCACCTCGAGGTCGTGCCTCAGGTGCTCGAGGGGTTGCGTGCCGCGGGCGCGGGCGACGTGCCGGTCGTCGTGGGCGGCATCATCCCCGAGGCGGACGCGCGCGCCCTGCGCGACCTCGGCGTCGCCGCCGTCTTCACGCCGAAGGACTTCAGCCTGACGCAGATGATGGGCAAGCTCGTGGACATCATCCTCGCGGCCAACGCCGGGTCTTCGTTGGAGCCGGACGGATTCAGCACCTCCTCTGGCGGCTCTCACCCGCTGCTGACGTAGATCCCGTCAGGTCCTGACATCGCCCGCCGGGTTCGTCTTGCGCCGCCTGCCGGAGGTCCTGCGCCCGTCCGGCGTTGGGGCTCTTGGGCCGGCCGCAGGGGCCGCGTGGTGGTGTCTGGACGGGGAGGGCTAGCGGCCATGCGACGATGGGTGGCATGACGCTGGAGTCCACGCGCGCAGTCGAGATCGTGGACCTGACGGACACCGAGCTGCGTGCTCGGGGTGGCATCAAGTGGACGATGCCGGGTCCGGACGTCCTGGCCGCCTGGGTCGCGGAGTCGGACGTCGCCCCGGCGCCCGTCATCACCGCGCAGCTCCACGCGCTCGTCGACCGCGGAGACTTCGGGTACCCGCCGGTCGACGCGGACACCGGCGTCCCCGAGGTGTTCAGCCAGTTCGCTCGCCGCCGCTGGGACTGGGCGGTGGACCCGTCGCGTGTGGTGCTCACGGGCGACGTCATGGCGGGCGTGCTCCTCGCCCTGACGACGTTGTGCGACAAGGCGCCTGTCGTCGTCCCGACCCCCAGCTACCCGCCGTTCCTCGACGTCGTGACCCTCGCGGGCCTGCCGCTGGTCACGGTGCCCATCGACCCGGCAGGCCCCGCCGAGCTCGACCTCGAGCGCATCGCCGGCGCACTCGAGGCGGGCGCGCGCACCGTGCTGCTGTCCAACCCGCACAACCCCTGGGGCAGGGCCTTCCGGCGTGACGAGCTCGAGGGTCTGCGGGACGTCGTCACCCAGCACGGCGCTCGCGTCATCAGCGACGAGATCCACGCGCCGCTCGTGCTGCCGGGCGCCACCCACGTGCCGTACGCGTCCCTGGACGGCACGGCGGGGCACGCCACGACGGTCCTCTCCGCCAGCAAGGCCTGGAACCTGCCCGGCTTGAAGTGCGCGCAGATCGTCGCCGGCGACGACCAGGACCTGGCGCTGCTGCGCGGCGTCCCCGTGATCGCGAACCACGGGGTCGCCACGCCTGGCATCGCGGCCACCCTCGCCGCCTACGGTGAAGGCGAGCCGTGGCTGGACGCGTGGCTGCAGCGGCTCGGCGACAACCGCGACCTGTTCACGCGCCTGGTCGCCGAGCGCTTGCCGGGCGTGCGCATGCGCCCGCTCGAGGCGACGTACCTGGCGTGGCTGGACGTTCGCGCGCTCGGCTTCGGCGATGCCGATCAGCCGAACCCTTCCGAGGTGGCCGTGCAGCGGGGCCGTGTGCTCGTGAACGACGGTCGTACGTTCGGCCCGGGTGGCGACGGCCACGTGCGGGTCAACCTGGCCACGTCAGCGGAGCGCATCGAGCGCATCGTCGACGGGCTCGCCCACGCCTGGCTGGACTGACGCAGGCGTAACGTGCTGGTGTGAGTGATCTCTTCTGTCCGGTCACCGTGCTGGCCGTCCGGCACGCCGAGGCCGAGTACGACGGCACCACGCTGCCTGGTGTCCCGGACGGCGGAAGGATCAGTGACGTCGGCCGGACGCAGGTCGACGCCCTGCTGACCGAGCTGTCCGGTCGCCGAGTGGCTGCCGTGGTCACCAGTCCCTACAGCCGCGCACGCGATACGGCCGAGCTCGTCGCGAAGGCCCTCGACGTGCCGCTGGAGGTGGACGAGGGCCTGCGCGAGCTGGACGGCGGCGAGGCCACGACCCTGCCCCACGGTGAGGGCATCGCGGCCGTCGACGAGGTCTTCGCGCGCTGGCTGCACGGCGACCTCGACGCGTCCTGCCCCGGAGGTGAGACCGGAAGGCAGCTCATCAGCCGTTTCCGCGGCGCCCTCGAGTCCCTGGCCGACCGCTTCCGCGGCGAGGCGGTCGTCGTCGTCAGCCACGGTGGCGCGATGACGCTGGCGCTGCCAGCCATGTGCGGTCAGAGCGCCAGAGAGCTGGCAGCCAAGCCCCTCGCCAACACCGCGATGGTGCAGCTGGAGGGAGACGCTGACGGCTGGCGCCTGCTCCGCTGGCCCGAACCTGTTGAGAGAGCATCCGTTCCGCAGGCCTGAGACACGGCGCGGGTGCCTCCGGGCAGGCGCCGTCAGACGAGACCCCCCGGCGGGCGATGCGCTCCGGCGGGGAGCTCGACGGAACCAGTCGGGCCGAGAGGCGCCAGAGGAGTCGGCGGTGTCGTTCCGGCTCCCACGCGGGCGGCCGTGTCGTTCCGGCTCCAGACGCACGACAGCCCCGACCAGCAGGCCGGGGCTGTCGCGAGGGCGTGCTCAGGCGGCGTCAACCGCGGTGATCGTCACCGGGATGTTGCCGCGGGTCGCCTTGGAGTACGGGCAGATCTGGTGGGCAGCGTCCGCCAGCTCCTGCACCTTGGCGAGGTCGAGGCCCGGGATGGCCACCTTGATCTCGACGGCGATGCCGAAGCTCTCGCCCTCCGGGCCGAAGCCGACCTCGGCGGTCACCAGGGAGTCGCTCGTGTCGATGCCCTGCTTCTTCGCGACCAGGCCCATGGCGCCCTGGAAGCAGGCGGAGTAGCCCGACGCGAACAGCTGCTCGGGGTTGGTGCCCGTGCCAGGGCCACCCGTCTCCTTGGGGGCCGTCAGGTCGAGGTCGAGCTTGCCGTCGTCCGTCTTCACGTGTCCCGCTCGCCCGCCGGACGCGGTCGCGCGTGCCGTGTAGACGATCTTCTCTGGGGTCCTCACCGTGGTCTCGCTCGCCGTCATGCCTGCAGCACTTCCTCTCGAGGTCCGGCGCGCACGTGCGCTCCGCCGGAGGTATCAGGGTGTCTGTCGACCCTAACGCCGCGGCGCGCGGGGAGCCTTCCCGAGGGGGTGTGACCTCGCAGTCACCCGTGGAGCCAACGACCCCGGACGGCGACCCGCACCGGTCGCAGGTCGGCGTCGACGACGAGCAGGTCGGCGGGCGTCCCCGGCGTCAGCGGCGCGTCGTGGGTCGCCGACGTGTGCAGCCGGCCGAGCACCTGGGCCGGGGTCGTGCTCGCGGCGGCGACGACGTCCGGCAGGCAGGCGCGAGGCGTGGAGGCCGTCAGAGCGCACCGGCGGACGACGTCGAGCAGGGTCGAGGTGCCGCCGGCGATGGCGCCGGGACCGTCGTCGGTGACCAGCCGCGCGACGCCGGCGTTCACGTGCACCTGCAGGCCGCCGAGCTCGTAGTCGCCGTCGCCGACACCGGCGGCCGCCATGGCGTCGGTGACGAGCGCGACGCTGCCGGGGCCGACGAGCCGGAGGACGGTGCCGACCAAGACGTCGTCGACGTGCACGCCGTCGCCGATGAGCTCGAGCACGGCGCGGCCGCGTGCGGCGGCGTCCAGCGCCGGGCCGATCGGGCCCGGCTCGCGGTGGTGGAGCGACGGCATCGCGTTGAAGAGGTGGGTCACGAGGGCGGGCACGCCGCCACCCTCGGCCGCAGCGAGGGCGTCGGCCGTCGTCCGCTGGTCGGCGTCGGTGTGGCCGATCGCCGCAACAGCGCCCGCCTCGCGGACCAGCGCGGCCGCGGCGGCGGCGCCGGGCAGCTCCGGGGCGATGGTGACCTGCACGATGCGCCCGTCGGCGAGCTCGAGCCACCCCTGCAGCTCCGCGAGGTCCGGGTCTCTGAGCAGCCGGGGGTCGTGCGCGCCGCGGCGGGCGGGGGAGAGGTACGGGCCCTCGAGGTGCAGACCGGCCAGCAGGCCGTCGTCCACCAGGGGGGCGAGCGCGACGAGCGCCCGACGCGTGTCGGCGTCCGACCCGCTGACGATGCTGGCGACCAGCGAGGTGGTGCCGTGGCGGCGGTGGTAGGCCGCCGCCCGGGCGGCGCCCTCTCCGTCGGGGTCGGGCGGCGATCCGGCCGCCGCGAAGTCGGCGCCCACCGCGCCATGACAGTGGAGGTCGACGAGGCCGGGGAGCAGGGTGTGCTCGTCGGGCAGCCGCTGCGGCCTCGGCCACCCTTCGGCCGCGAAAGCGGCAGCCGGCCCTGACCAGACCACGACGCCGTCCTCGCAGGAGACGACGGCGTCCGGGACGAGCGCCCCGGCGATCACCGCGGCGCCCTGCAGCAGCAGGCGGCTCACCGGTCCTCCGTTCGTCGGCGGGCGTGACGGCCGAGCCGTCAGAAGAGGCGTGACTCGACGTCGTCGGCGCCGCGGAGGGCGTGGTAGTCGAGGGTGACGCAGCGGATGCCGCGGTCGACCGCCAGCGTGCGGGCCTGTGGCTTGATCTCCTGCGCGGCGAACACGCCGCTCACCGGTGCCAGCAGGGGGTCCCGGTTCATCAGCTCGAGGTAGCGGGTCAGCTGCTCCACGCCGTCGATCTCGCCACGGCGCTTGATCTCGACGGCCACGCTGGCGCCCTGGGCGTCGCGGCAGAGGATGTCGACCGGCCCGATCGCCGTCATGTACTCGCGTCGGACCAGGGAGTAGCCGGCGCCCAGGGTCTCGATCTGCTCGGCGAGCAGCTGCTGCAGGTGCGCCTCCACGCCGTCCTTCACCAGGCCGGGGTCGACGCCGAGCTCGTGGTCGGTGTCGTGCAGCACCTCGTGCACGCGGATGACGAGGTGGTCGCCGGTCTTCGTGTGCTCCACCGTCCAGGTCTGCGTGACGCCCTCGAGGGCGTCGACGTCCGACGGGTCCGTGACGGCCAGGCGGCAGGGCGGGCTCATCCAGTTGAGGGGCTTGTAGGAGCCGCCGTCGGAGTGCACCAGCACGCTGCCGTCCGCCTTGACGAGCAGGAGCCTCGTGGCGAGCGGCAGGTGGGCGGTGAGCCGACCGACGTAGTCCACCGAGCAACGGGCGATGACGAGGCGCACGAGCAGTCACGATAGTGGGTGCCCGGGCGCGTCTCCCGGGCTACGGTCGTGCCATGTGCCGGAGCATCAAGACGTTGCGTCCCCCGTACGTCGAGCAGGCGTCGTCGGACGACGTGCACGCCGCCGCGTTGCAGTACGTGCGCAAGATCAGCGGCTTCCGCGCACCGAGCCGGGCCAACACGGAGGCGTTCGAGCGGGCCGTCGAGGCCGTGGCAGCGGCCACCGGTGAGCTGCTCGACGAGCTGCGCATCGGCGCTCGCGCGTCCTGAGCCACACCGACGCCCGCACCCATCGCTTCACGAGGTGTGCAGGGATGGGTGCGGTGTGGTGGTCGTGATCGCAGCCAGGTGGACCGCACCCATCGCCGCACGTTGGCTTGTCAGCCGCGCTTGAGCAGCTCCTCGAACGGCACCGGGTCGTCGAACGCGTCCGCCACCACGGAGCGGTGGCGCGACGGCTCGCGAGCCGCGACGGCGGCCGCGAGCTCGGCGCCGGCCCGTCCGACCCGACGGTCCAGGCCGCCCTGCGCACCGGTGGCACCCCAGTCCTCGGACGCGGCGAAGACCGCCGTGGGCACGACGTCCGAGCGCAGGTAGGCAAACATCGGCCGGACGGCGAACTCCAGCGCGAGCGAGTGTCGCGCTGTGCCGCCGGTGGCGCCGACCAGCACCGGCGTGCCCTCGAGCGAGCCCTCCTCGAGCACGTCGAAGAACGTCTTGAACAGTCCGCTGTAGGAGCCGTTGAAGATCGGCGTGACGGCCACCAGGCCGTCAGCGCCGAGCACGGCGTCGACGGCCCCGCGCAGGCGCGCTGGCGGGAAGCCGGTCAGCAGGTTGTCCGTGAGCTCGTGCGCGATGTCGCGCAGCTCGACCACGGCCACCTCGACGTCGTCGTCCGTGCGTCCGCGCAGTGCCGTGACAGCGGCCTCCGCCAGCCGGTCGGCCAGCAGCCGCGTCGACGACGGCTGGCTCAGGCCGGCGGAGACGACCGCGAGCGAGCGGCTCATCGCACCAGCTCCAGCGTCGGACGGCCGTCGGTCGGGTCGTCGGTCGGGTCGTCGGTCGGGTCGTCGGTCGGGCTGGCCGGAGTGCCGGCCTCCGGGCTCCGGCCGGTGACGTCGTCCACCGCGTGCACCGAGCTGTCGTGCGGGCCACCGGCCGCGGCGACGAGCGACGCGTGGGTGGGCGCGTCCGGCACGTGCGCCGGTCGGCCGACCGTCATCTCCCGGCGGAGCACCGGCACGACCTCTTCGCCGAGCAGGTCGAGCTGCTCGAGCACGGTCTTGAGCGGCAGGCCGGCGTGGTCCATGAGGAAGAGCTGGCGCTGGTAGTCCCCGACGTGCTCGCGCATGCTGGCGTAGCGCTCGATGACCTGCTGCGGGCTGCCCACGGTGAGCGGCGTCTCGCGCGTGAAGTCCTCGAGCGATGGGCCGTGGCCGTACACCGGCGCGACGTCGAAGTAGGGCCGGAACTCGCGTACCGCGTCCTGGCTGCTGGAGCGCATGAAGACCTGTCCGCCGAGCCCCACGATCGCCTGGTCGGCCTTGCCGTGCCCGTAGAACTCGAAGCGGCGGCGGTAGAGCTGGACCATGCGCTTCGTGTGCTCCAGGGGCCAGAAGATGGTGTTGTGGAAGAAGCCGTCGCCGTAGTAGGCCGCCTGCTCCGCGATCTCGGGGCTGCGGATGGAGCCGTGCCACACGAACGGCGGCACGCCGTCGAGGGGCCGGGGCGTCGCGGTGAACGACTGCAGCGGCGTCCGGAAGCGGCCCTGCCAGGTGACGACGTCTTCGCGCCACAAGCGGTGCAGCAGGGCGTAGTTCTCGATCGCCAGGTCGATGCCGTCGCGGATGTCCTTGCCGAACCACGGGTAGACGGGCCCGGTGTTGCCGCGACCCATCATGAGGTCGACGCGGCCGTCGGCCAGGTGCTGCAGCATCGAGTAGTCCTCAGCGATCTTCACCGGGTCGTTCGTGGTGATGAGTGTCGTGGCCGTCGACAGGACGATCCGCTCGGTCTGGGCGGCGATGAAGCCGAGCATCGTCGTGGGGGACGACGGCACGAACGGCGGGTTGTGGTGCTCGCCGGTCGCGAACACGTCGAGGCCCACCTCCTCGGCCTTCTTCGCGATGGCGACCATGGCCTTGATCCGCTCGTGCTCGGTCGGCGGGCGGCCGGTCGTGGGGTCGACGGTCACGTCGCCCACGGTGAAGATGCCGAACTGCATGCTCGCCTCGATTCGGTCGGGATGGTTGCGCATTCAACTACCTCGTCGAACGGCCCGGCGATCCAGTTCATTCCCGGTCTGCCGACTGGTGTGAGCAGCGGCCCTGCCGACCGGCCGACGCCGTCGTGGCCGAGCGTGGTGCGCCTCACGCGCCGGGCTCGGGACCAGCACGCCGTCGTCTGCGAGGATTCCGGGCGAGGAGCACGACGAGCGCAGGAGGACGGACGCGATGGCGCGTGAGCTGAGGACGATCGGCGTGGTCGGGCTGGGCACCATGGGTGCCGGCATCGTGGAGGTGTTCGCCCGCAACGGGCTCGACGTCGTCGCGGTCGAGGCCGACGAGGCCGGCCTGCAGCGGGGCCGGGAGCACCTGGCGCAGTCCACCGGTCGGGCCGTCTCGCGCGGCAAGCTGACCGCGGAGCAGCAGGCCGAGCTCGTCGGGCGCGTGACCTTCGCGAGCGCGCTCGACGCCATGGCGGCCTGCGACCTCGTCGTCGAGGCGGTGCCCGAGCACCTCGACCTCAAGCGCGAGATCTTCGGCAAGCTCGACTCGATCGTCCGGCCCGACGCGATCTTGGCGACCAACACGTCGAGCCTGTCGGTCACGGAGATCTCCGTCGCCACGCACAACCCGCGCCGGGTCGTTGGCATGCACTTCTTCAACCCGGCGCCCGTGCTGAAGTTCGTCGAGGTCATCCGCACGGTCGTCACCGAGGACGACGTCGTCGCGGACGTGGTGGCGCTGGCGGAGCGGCTCGGCAAGATGCCTGTCGTCATCGGCGACAAGGCCGGGTTCATCGCCAACGCGCTGCTCTTCGGCTACCTCAACCACGCCGTGAGCATGCTGGAGTCGAGGTACGCGAGCCGTGAGGACATCGACGCCGCCATGCAGCTCGGCTGCGGTCTGCCGATGGGTCCGCTGGCCCTCATGGACCTCATCGGGCTCGACACCGCGTACGAGATCCTCGACACGATGTACAAGCAGGGGCGCGACCGCCTCCACGCCCCCTCGCCGATCATCAAGCAGATGGTCACGGCGGGTCTGCGGGGCCGCAAGTCCGGCCGCGGCTTCTACACGTACGCGAAGCCGGGTTCGAGCACCGTGGTGGACGACGAGCACACGCCGGCGCCCGTGGACGAGTCCGCAGCGCAGCTGCGGCCGGTGCAGCGGGTCGGTGTCGTCGGGTCGGGCACCATGGCGACCGGCATCGTGGAGGTGTTCGCCAAGGCCGGCTACGACGTCCTCTTCGTCGCCCGGGGTCAGGAGAAGGTCTCCCGGGTGCAGCAGGCCGTCGCCAAGAGTCTCGAGAAGGCCGTGCAGCGCAACAAGATCACCGCCGAGGAGCGTGACGCCGCCGTCGGCCGCATCACCGGCAGCACCAAGCTCGACGACCTGCGCGACCGCGACCTCGTGGTCGAGGCCGTCGTCGAGGAGCTCAGCGTGAAGCAGGCCCTGTTCGAGAACCTTGACGAGATCTGCCGGCCGGGGGCCATCCTCGCCACCACCACGTCGTCCCTGCCCGTGGTCGAGTGCTCCGCCGCGACGAAGCGTCCGCGCGACGTCGTCGGCATGCACTTCTTCAACCCGGCTCCGGTGATGAAGCTCGTCGAGGTCGTCTCGACGGTGAGCACGGCGGACGACGTGGTGGACACCGTCGTCCACCTCTGCCGGCGACTGGGCAAGCACCCGGTCACCTGCACCGATCGTTCGGGCTTCATCGTCAACGCGCTGCTGTTCCCGTACCTCAACGACGCCGTGAAGATGGTCGAGGCGCACTACGCGGACGTCGACGACATCGACACGGCGATGAAGACGGGCTGCGGTTACCCGATGGGGCCCTTCGAGCTGCTCGACGTGGTCGGCCTCGACGTCGCCCAGGCGATCCAGCGCGAGCTCTACCTGGAGTTCCGCGAGCGCGGGTACTCGCCGGCGCCGCTGCTCGAGCAGCTGGTCACCGCGGGTTACCTCGGACGCAAGACGGGCCGAGGCTTCCGCACCTACGCCTGACGACCGCGCTCGACCTGCGGACCGGCCGGGTGCTTGCGAAAGTGGGAGGAGCACCGGTTCCCAGGAGGTCAGCGTGGCCAGCCTCATCGAGGACTACGCCCTTCTGGGCGATCTGCACACCGCCGCTCTCGTCGGCAAGGACGGGTCGGTCGACTGGTTGTGCCTGCCGAGGTTCGACAGCTCCGCGTGCTTCGCGTCGCTGGTCGGCACGGAGGACAACGGCTTCTGGCGCATCGCTCCGACGTCGGGCGGCACCTGCACCCGGCGCCGGTACCGCGGTGACACCCTGGTCCTCGAGACCGAGTGGGAGACGTGCGGCGGCACCGTGCGCGTGGTCGACGCCATGCCACCTCGCGGTGAGGCGGCTGACCTCGTGCGCATCGTCCAGGGCGTGTCCGGCAAGGTCCGGATGCGAGTCGACCTGAGGCTGCGCTTCGACTACGGCAACATCGTGCCGTGGATGCACCGGCCCAAGGGGGACGACTCCCACGGACGCCTCGTCGGTGTCGCAGGCCCGGACTCGGTGTGGATCGATACGCCGGTCGAACTGCACGGCGAGCACCTGACGTCGTGCGCCGAGTTCGAGGTGACCGAGGGCGACGACGTGCCCTTCGTGCTGACGTACGCCCCGTCGTACGACCCGCCGCCTCCGCCGGTGAACCCGCACCACGCCGTCCGGGACACCGAGAAGTTCTGGACCGACTGGATGAGCAGCTTCCGCTACGACGGCAAGTGGGACTCCGCCGTCCGTCGGTCGCTCATCACGCTCAAGGCACTCACCTACCGGCCGACCGGTGGAATCGTCGCCGCCGCCACGACCTCGTTGCCCGAGCAGCTCGGCGGGCCGCGCAACTGGGACTACCGCTTCTGCTGGCTGCGCGACGCCACGTTCACCCTCCAGGCCCTCATGGGCACCGGCTTCGACAGCGAGGCCAAGGAGTGGCGCGAGTGGCTGCTGCGGGCGGTCGCCGGCGACCCGGCGGACCTCCAGATCATGTACGGCATCGAGGGCCATCGGCGGCTCCCGGAGTTCACGCTCGACTGGCTCGACGGTTACGAGGGCTCTCGGCCCGTGCGCGTCGGCAACGCCGCGTCCAAGCAGCTGCAGCTCGACGTCTGGGGCGAGGTGCTCGATGGGCTCCACGTCTCTCGTGAGGCGGGCCTGGCCCCCGAGGAGAGCGCCTGGGACCTCCAGTGCGCGCTGCTCGAGTACCTGGAGGGCGGGTGGGACCAGCCAGACAACGGGCTCTGGGAGATGCGCGGACCGCGCCAGCAGTTCGTGCACTCGAAGGTGATGGCGTGGGCCGGTTTCGACCGGGGCGTGCAGGCGATCGAGCGGTTCGGCCGCGAGGGACCGCTCGACAAGTGGATGTCGATCCGTGCGCAGATCCACGACCAGGTCTGCCAGAAGGGCTACGACTCCGACCGCCACACGTTCACGCAGTTCTACGGCTCGAAGGGCCTCGACGCCGCGCTGCTGATGATCCCGCGGGTCGGGTTCCTGCCCTGGGACGACGAGCGGGTCGTGGGCACCGTGGACGCGGTCCAGCGCGAGCTCTGCCAGGACGGGTTCGTCCTGCGCTACCGGCCGGAGGCCGACGACGCTGACGGCCTGCCAGGCACCGAGGGATCCTTCCTCGCCTGCACCTTCTGGCTCGCCAGCGCCCTGCACGGCATCGGCCGGCACGACGAGGGCGAGCAGCTCTTCGAGCGCCTGCTCGACCTGCGCAACGACGTCGGCCTGCTGAGCGAGGAGTACGACGGCTCGTGCCAGCGCGCGCTGGGCAACACGCCTCAGGCGTACAGCCACGTCGGGCTCGTCAACACCGCGCGACACCTGTCCGGGGCTGAGCCGGCCTGGGCGCAGGAGCAGGAGAGCAAGCACGACGGGTGAGCTGCGGCACGTCGCCGACCTCCCGCCGCCGACCAGCTGCTCCCCACCAGCCATGACAGCACGCCCCACCACCAAGGAGGACCGGCATGAGGGCACTCACCGTGACACCGCTGCAGAAGGGGTCGCTGGACGTCACGGACGTCGACGACCCTCAGGCCGGACCGGACGACCTGCTCGTCGACGGCCTGGCCATCGGTGTGTGCGGCACCGACAAGGAGATCGCCGCCGGTGAGTACGGCTGGGCTCCCGAGGGCTCCGAGCGGCTCGTCATCGGCCACGAGTCGCTCGGCCGGGTGCGCGCCGCTCCGGCGGGGAGCGACTTCGCCAAGGGGGATCTCGTGGTCGGGGTGGTCCGTCGTCCCGACCCCGTGCCCTGCGGGGCCTGCGCGCACGGCGAGTTCGACATGTGCCGCAACGGCGAGTACACCGAGCGGGGCATCAAGCAGCTGCACGGCTACGGGAGCCAGTCCTGGTGCGTCGACAAGGACTACGTCGTCAAGCTCGACCCCGGGCTCGAGCACGTCGGCATGCTGATGGAGCCGACCACGGTCGTCGCGAAGGCGTGGGACCAGGTCGACGGCGTCGGCGGCCGGGCCTGGTTCGAGCCGAAGACCGTGCTCGTCACCGGCGCCGGGCCGATCGGTCTGCTGGCCGCACTCATCGGCGTGCAGCGCGGGCTGGACGTGCACGTGCTCGACATCGTCTCCGACGGGCCCAAGCCGCGGCTGGTCGCCGACCTCGGCGCGACGTACCACAGCGACCCGGTCGACCAGGTCATGGACAGGGTGAAGCCCGGAGTCCTCATCGAGGCGACCGGAGTCGGCCAGGTGGTCTTCGACGCGATGGCGGGCACGGCGTCCTACGGGATCGTCTGCCTCACCGGCGTCTCGCCGCTGGGCCGCAAGCTGACGGTCGAGGCGGGCACGATCAACCGCGAGATCGTGCTGGAGAACGACTGCGTCGTGGGCTCCGTCAACGCCAACCTCAGCCACTACGCCAAGGCCGCGGAGGTGCTCGCCAAGGCGGACGTCGACTGGCTGGGCCGGCTCATCACCCGCCGGGTGCCGCTCGAGCGCTTCGCCGAGGCGTTCGACGCGCGGGACGAGGACGTCAAGGTCGTCATCACGCTCGACGGCTGAGCGACCCTGCCGCACACGTGTCCAGCGGCTGGGCGTCGGCGCGGGGGACAATGGGCCCGTGCCACGCAGCAACCGCCGCCGTCGGGACGAGGTCGAGCTCGACCTCGACCGGGCGCTGCGCGGCGTCGAACGGCGTGAGCAGCACCGCGACGGCGACTGGTTCGTGCGGCGCCTCACCGGCGCGTCGTCGTCCAAGACCTATCGCTGCCCCGGCTGCGACCAGGAGATCCGCCCGGGGCAGCCGCACGTGGTCGTCTGGCCCGCCGACGGCCCGTGGAGCGACGCGGGTGCGATCTCGGGTCGTCGCCACTGGCACACGCCGTGCTGGGTCGCACGCGCCCGGCGAGGCCGCTGAGCGACCCTGCTCAGTCACTCCGGAGGTGGGCACCCCCAGCGGTCGTGAGTGCCCGACCTCCGGAGAAGGGTGAGGGTGGTCACCGGCGCTCGGGCGTCGGGTGCTCGAGGATGCCGTGGGCTGCCAGGTCGGGGATGGTCCAGGGGTCGCCGGGCAGGTGCGCGAGGCGCACCCGGTCGACCACCGCGACGACCGGCACGACGCCGTACACGTGCGGGAACGGCTCGGCGGCTCCCTCGACGTGCTCCCAGACGACCGACGCTCCCTCGTGCTCCAGGCGCGCGACGTCGAGGACGAGCAGGACGACGTCCGGCACGTCCGAGTAGAACCGGTCGAGGACGCCGGGCAGCTGGCTCGCGGTGGCGGCGTGCACGAAGTCGGCCTCGACCAGCGACACCCCGCGGGTCGAGACGTCGTAGCTGCCGTTGGCCTCGGCTCGCTCCCAGTCCTGGGGCAGCGCGACATGGGCGATACGCAGGGGCGCGGTGTCGGCCATGCAGCCACGGTAGGCCCTCTGTCCCGGGCGGACCGGCAGGAGCAGTCGCGCGGTCGGCCGCGCCGGGGTGCCTGGGGTGGCCGTTGCTCCTGCTGGAACGGCTCGCGCTGGCCGCTGGGCGGACCGTTAGGCTCAAGGGCGATGACTGAGCCGACGAACGTGACGACCGACGAAACCGACGACGGGAAGGCGGACGGCGTCGAGATCCGCCCCAGCATCGTGCTCCCGGCCCGCCGGGAGGAGGTCGAGCTGCACACGGCGGACGGCCTGACGCTGGTCGGCGAGCTCGCTCTGCCCCAGGACCGGCCACCGGTCGCCACGCTCATCACGCTGCACCCGCTGCCCACGGCGGGCGGGTTCATGGACAGCCACCTGCTGCGCAAGGCGTCCTGGCGACTTCCCGCACTGGCCGACATCGCCGTCCTGCGGTTCAACACGCGCGGCACGAGCAGTCCGCACGGCACCAGTGAGGGCGAGTTCGACGAGGGCCGCTCCGAGCGCTTCGACGTGGCCGCGGCCATCGAGTTCGCCGAGTTCCACGACCTGCCGCACCGCTGGCTGCTGGGGTGGAGCTTCGGCACCGACCTCGCGCTCATGCACGGGGACGACCCGGCCATCGAGGGGGCGATCCTGCTCAGCCCGCCGCTGCGCTACAGCACGGAGGCCGACCTGGAGCGCTGGGACCGCTCGGGCAAGCCCCTGGTGGCGCTCGTGCCGGAGTTCGACGACTACCTGCGACCGGCCGAGGCGAAGGAGAGGTTCGCCGCGGTGCGCCAGGCGGACGTCGTGGGCATCGAGGGCGGCCGTCATCTGTGGGTCGGTGAGACCTACGTGCGTCGCGCGATGAACGAGATCGTCGAGCGGCTGGCCCCCGACCGCATGCCGCTGCCGACGACGTGGGACGGCCCCTACGAGAAGTCCGAGGACTACCGCCCGCGTCACCACGCCTGAGGCGGTTCGCCGGCGTCCAGTGATGCGTCCTGGCGCGACACGCGCACGTGTCTGGCCAGAACGCATCACTGAACGAGGGCGGCGGCGCGCGGGCTCAGTGCTGCTCCTGCCGGGGCAGCACGACCTCCTTGTAGATGAGCAGCAGCCCGGCCGCGATCGGGATGGCCATCAGCGCACCGAGGATGCCGAGCAGCGTGCCGCCCGCGAGTGCGGCCACGACGGTCACGGCCCCAGGCACGGCGACGGTGCGGTTCATGATGCGCGGCACGATGACGTAGTTCTCGACCTGCTGGTACACGAGGTAGTAGGAGGCCACGATGATCGTCGATGTCCACGAGTCGAACAGCGCCACCACGACGACGATCACCGCACCGAGCGTTGCGCCGACCATCGGGATCAGGCCCAGCACCCCGACCGTGACGGCGAGCACCGCCGGGTACGGGATGCCGACGATCTCCATCATGATGAAGCTGAAGATGCCGTTGATCGTGGCGATCGAGATCTGCCCGATGACGTAGCCGCCGACGCGCCGGCTGATCTCCTCGGCCAGCACGGTGAACCGCTGCCGGCGACTGCGCGGCACCAGCCGGTACGCCGCGGCCTTGAAGCCCGGAAGGGACGCGGTGAAGTACATGGTCAGCACGAGCACCGTGAAGGCGCTGAAGAAGCCGGACAGCACGGCCTTGCCTGCGCCGACCACCCCGCCGAACACCGACGTCCAGAGCGAGCCGCTCTTGAGCCGCTTGGTGATCTCGTCGACGACGCCGTACTGGTCGTCGAGCTGGCGCAACGTGTGGTTCTTCAGCAGGCTCTGGGCGTAGTCCGGAGCCGCGCTGGCCAGCTGTCCCGCCTCCTGCACGACCGGTGGCGCGACGAGGGCGACGATGCCCCCGAAGACCACTAGCACGCCGACGAAGACGGCCAGCACCGCGTAGGTGCGGCGCAGCCCCAGCCGCTGCAGCCAGCGCACGACCGGGTCCAGCCCGAGCGCCAGGAACAGCGAGATGACGACGAGCGTCAGCACCTGCGACAGGCCGGTCAGGAGCAGCACGATGCCGTACGCGGCGAGCAGCCCGAGACCTCCGACGAGCCCGAGGTAGAACGGGCTGTGCCGGTTCATCGGCTGGCCGGGGGTGCCGAACGCCCCCGACGGCTCCGCCGGCGCGAGGGCCTCGTCCCCCAGCTCGGCGACGAGGTCGTCGGGCAGCCCGTCGCCGTCCCGGTCCTCGTGGGCAGCCAGCGTTCCGGGCACGTCCTCCGTCGGGACCGTCGCGGGCGGCGTCCCCGCCCCGGCCCCGAACGCCTCGTTCGGTGTGGTGTCGCTCATCGGCCTCCTCCGCGCGCGAGCCTAACGGCGCACGTGTGCGCCACGTCGTGCGACGCGGCGACGGGGGCCAGATGCGCCGATCTCGGTCTCAGACGTCGCGGAACCGGTTGATCTGCGGCAACAGGCGCTCTCGCATCTCCGGCTTGGTGACGCCGAGCCCCTCCCGCGGGGAGAGGCACAGCACGCCGACCTTGCCCTGGTGCCGGTTCTGGTGGACGTCGAACGTGGCCTGCCCGACGTCGTCCATGGAGAAGACCTTCGACAGCGTCGGCTGGATCAGGCCGCGGGCGATGAGGTCGTTGGCCTCCCACGCCTCCCGGTAGTTCGCGAAGTGCGACCCGACGATGCGCTTGAGGTGCATCCACAGGTACCGGTTGTCGTAGGAGTGCATGAAGCCGGACGTCGAGGCGCACGTGACGATCGTGCCTCCCCGCTTCGTGACGTAGACGCTGGCGCCGAACGTCTCGCGGCCCGGGTGCTCGAACGTGATGTCGACGTCCCGGCCCCCCGTGAGCTCGCGGATGCGGTTGCCGAACCGCTTCCACTCCTTCGGGTCCTGCGTGTGCTCGTCCTTCCAGAAGCGGTAGTCCTCGGCTTTGCGGTCGATGACGAGCTCTGCGCCCATGTCGCGGCAGATCTGCGCCTTGTCCTCGCTCGACACGATGCAGACCGGTGTCGCGCCCGACGCCAGCGTCAGCTGGGTCGCGTACGAGCCGAGACCGCCGGATGCGCCCCAGACGAGCACCGTGTCGCCCAGCTTCATGCCGGCGCCGTTCTTCGAGACCAGCTGCCGGTACGCCGTGCTGTTGACGAGCCCCGGGGACGCCGCCTCCTCCCAGGTGAGGTGACCAGGCTTGGGCATGAGCTGGTTGGACTTCACCAGCGCGATCTGCGCGAGCCCGCCGAAGTTCGTCTCGAAGCCCCAGATGCGCTGCTCCGGGTCGAGCATCGTGTCGGCGTGGCCCTCGGGCGCCTCCAGCTCGACGGACAGGCAGTGCGCGACGACCTCGTCTCCCGGGTGCCAGGCGTTGACGCCCGGTCCCGTCCGCAGCACGACACCCGCCAGGTCGGAGCCGACCACGTGGTACGGCAGGTCGTGGCGGGCGTTCAGCGGCGACGTCCGGCCGTACCGCTCGAGGAAGCCGAACGTCGACATCGGCTCGAAGATGGACGTCCAGACGGTGTTGTAGTTGATGGCGCTGGCCATCACGGCGACGAGCGCCTCGCCCGGCCCGAGCTCGGGGACCGGCACGTCCTCGACGTGGAGGCTGCGTCGAGGATCCTTCTCGCGCGTGGGCAGGCCCGCGAACATCTCCGTCTCGTCCTTGTGGACCGTCACCGCGCGGTACGTCTGGGGCACGGGGAGCGCCGCGATGGCCTCCGGCGACGTGTCGCCGGAGGTGATGGCGTCGAGGATGTGCTTCATCGCGTCGTCCACGGTGGTCCTCCGGGGGTGGGTGACGGCCTCCGCTGGGCGGCAGGAGCCAGGATTTCGCTGAGGCTACTGGCGAGTTACCCCGTTCGGGGGAGGCGCAGTCCTCATGTGATCGACACCACGAGTGTGCGTCGCGCAGAGGACCACCCGCACGCAGGAGACCGGCGACGTCTGTCGGTTGCGACAACCGGACCGGCGTAGTCGACTGGTCGGGACCGACCTCGCGCCTCGGGGCCGGCGGCCCGCGGGAGGTCCGGATGACATCGTCCGCTGCGTCGGTGCTGCAGGGCCTGGACGACGTCCGGGGCTGGCAGGAGGACGTCTACCGAGACCTGCACGCCCACCCCGAGCTGTCGCACGCCGAGACGCGGACGGCAGGCGTCGTCGCCGACCGGCTGCGCGCTGCCGGCTGCGAGGTGCACACCGGCGTCGGGGGGACGGGGGTCGTCGGGGTGCTCCGCAACGGGGACGGCGCCAGCGTGCTGATGCGCGCCGACATGGACGCGCTGCCGGTCCGAGAGGCGACCGGGCTGCCCTACGCCAGCGAGGTGACGGCCACGGAACCGAGCGGCGGCGCCGACAGCCCGCAGGTGCCCGTGATGCACGCGTGCGGGCACGACGTCCACGTCACCTGCCTGCTGGGGGCGGTCGCGCTGCTGGCCGCCGCGACCGACAGCTGGCGCGGCACGGTCGTGGCCGTCTTCCAGCCGGCCGAGGAGGTGGCCGACGGCGCCAAGGGCATGGTGGACGACGGTCTGGCCGAGCTCGTCGGCGACGTCGACGTCGCGCTGTGCCAGCACGTGCTGCCGTTTCCCGCCGGTCTCGTCGCGACCCGCTCCGGACCGACCCTCTCGGCGGCCGACTCCCTACGCATCACGGTCCACGGCCGCGGTGCCCACGGTTCGATGCCGCAGGCGGCGATCGACCCCGTCGTCCTGGCGGCCATGATCGTCGTCCGGCTGCAGACGGTGGTCTCGCGCGAGGTGCAGCCCGGCGAGCCGGCGGTGCTGACCGTCGGCAGCCTGCAGGCCGGCACGAAGAGCAACGTCATACCGGACCACGCGGTCATCCAGCTGAACATCCGCACGTACGACGAGGGCGTGCGCTCGTCCGTCCTCGACGCCATCAAGCGCATCGTCACGGCCGAGTGCACGGCGTCGCGCTCGCCGAAGCCGCCGGAGTTCGACCTCTTCGACCAGTTCCCGGTGACCGACAACGACGAGGCCGCCACCGAGCGCGTCGCCACCGCCTTCACCGACCACTTCGGGGATGCCGCGACCGAGCTGCCCCGGCAGACCGCGAGCGAGGACTTCAGCGACATCCCGCAGGCGCTGGGCGTGCCCTACACCTACTGGGGCATCGGCGGTGTGGACCCGGACCGGTACGCGAAGGCGCTGGCCGCCGGCCGCGTCTCGGAGGACGTCCCCGTGAACCACGCCGCCGACTTCGCGCCCGTCATCCAGCCCACCCTCGACACCGGCACCTCGGCGCTGGTCGTGGCCGCGCTCGCCTGGCTCGCGCGGTGAGCGGCTGAAACGCTATCGGCGAGCGTCAGCACCGCACGTGGTTCCTGCGCCCCCGGTCACCGCTCGATGATCTTGCGCTCGCGTCGGTCGACCCTAGCCACCGGTCGTCGGGGGAGGGGTGGCGGCAGCGCTCAGTGGGACGCGGCGGGCTCCACCAGCTCGACCAGCACGCCCCCGGCGTCCTTCGGGTGCACGAAGTTGACGCGGCTGCCGGCGGTGCCCCGCTTGGGCACGTCGTACAGCAGCCGCACGCCACGCTCGCGCAGCGTCGCGCCGACCGCGTCCACGTCGTCCACGCGGTAGGCGACCTGCTGGATGCCCGGCCCGCTGCGGTCGAGGAACTTCGCGATCGTCGACTCCGGCGTCAGGGGAGCAAGCAGCTGCACGCACGAGCCTGACGACCCCACCGCCATCATCGCCTCGCGCACACCTTGCTCGGAGTTCACCTCCTCGTGCACCAGCTGCATGCCGAAGGTGTCGCGGTAGAACGCGATGGCGGCGTCGAGGTCGGGGACGGCGACGCCGACGTGGTCGATGGCGGTGAACAGTGCGGGGGGCGGCAGCGCGTCCATGGGGCCGACGCTCTCACGGGGGCCCGCTGCCCGACAGCCGGGGGCCGTGTGGCGCTGGCCACGCTGGCTGGGAGCGCTGCCAGCCGGTGGCTAGGCTGGAACTGGCGGCACACCGTGGTGCCGGCCCTCGCCCGCAGACTCGTGGAGGTCCCTCATGTCCGACCAGTCGACGACTGAGCAGAGCGCCGCGGGGGACCGCACCACCTCGGTCATCGTCGCGGGAGCCCGCACGCCGATGGGACGCCTGCTCGGCTCTCTGGCCGGCTTCTCTGGCGCCGATCTCGGTGGCATCGCCATCAAGGGCGCCCTGGACAAGTCCGGCGTCGCGCCCGACCAGGTCGACTACGTGATCATGGGCCAGGTGCTCACGGCAGGGGCGGGCCAGATCCCGGCGCGTCAGGCCGCCACCAAGGCCGGCATCCCGATGACCGTGCCGGCGCTGACCATCAACAAGGTCTGCCTCTCCGGCCTCGACGCCATCGCGCTCGCTGACCAGCTCATCCGCGCCGGCGAGTTCGACATCGTGGTCGCGGGTGGACAGGAGTCGATGACGAACGCGCCGCACCTGCTGGAGAAGTCGCGCAGCGGCTTCAAGTACGGCGACGTGACGATGCGCGACCACATGGCCTTCGACGGCCTCTGGGACGCCTTCACCGACCAGGCGATGGGCGCGCTCACCGAGTCGGCCAACACCGGTGAGACGGCGTCGACCCGGCAGGAGCAGGACGCGTTCAGCGCGCGCAGCCACCAGCTCGCCGCGAAGGCGTGGAAGGACGGGCTCTTCGACGACGAGGTCGTCCCGGTCGAGATCCCGCAGCGCAAGGGGGATCCGATCGTCTTCAAGGAGGACGAGGGCATCCGTGCCGACACCACGACCGAGTCGCTGAGCAAGCTGCGTCCGGCGTTCAGCTCCGACGGCACCATCACCGCCGGCTCAGCGTCGCAGATCTCGGACGGTGCCGCGGCGGTGGTGGTCATGAGCAAGGCCAAGGCGCAGCAGCTCGGGCTGGAGTGGCTGGCCGAGATCGGCGCGCACGGCGTCGTGGCCGGCCCCGACTCGTCGCTGCAGCAGCAGCCGGCGCGGGCCATCGTCAAGGCCTGCGAGAAGGAGGGGGTCGACCCGCAGCAGCTCGACGTCGTCGAGATCAACGAGGCGTTCGCCGCGGTCGGCATCGCGTCGATGCGCGAACTCGGCGTCAGCCCCGACATCGTGAACGTCAACGGCGGCGCGATCGCCATCGGCCACCCGATCGGCGCCTCCGGCGCGAGGATCGCCCTGCATCTGTGCTACGAGCTGGGCAGGCGCGGCGGCGGCCTGGGCGCCGCC
>DASSTJ010000119.1:0-8613 GCA_035707965.1 Actinomycetales bacterium | reverse complement strand
CCGGCGAAGACCCGGGACAATCGACGGGTGAGCACCACGTCCCGCCCCGGCCGGCACCGCAGCGGCCCCGACGTCGACGCCACCTCAGGCGTCGTCGGCGACCTCCCGCGCGACGCCGAGGTGCTGGTCGTCGGCGCCGGCCCCGCCGGCTCTGCGGCGGCTGCCTGGGCAGCTCGCGCCGGGTTCGACGTCGTGCTCGCGGACAAGGCGTCGTTCCCGCGCGACAAGGCTTGCGGCGACGGCCTCACTCCGCGGGCGGTCGCCGAGCTGACGAGGCTCGGGCTGGGCGACTGGCTGCGCGGACGCGCGGTCAGCTGGGGACTGCGAGCAGCCGGCTTCGGCCAGGAGCTCTACCTGCCCTGGCCCGGCGGCAGCCTCCCCGCGTACGGCAGCGCGGTGCCACGCACCGAGCTGGACGCGACGATCCGTCAGGTCGCTCTGGAGAGCGGCGCCGCCCCCTTCGACGACGCCCGCGCCGTCGACGTCGAGCGCTCGGGTGACCGCGTCAGCGCCGTCGTCTTCGAGCACGGAGGCCGTCGCGTCACGGTTCGGTGCCGGTGGCTGGTCGTGGCCGACGGAGTCCGCTCCCAGCTGGGTCGCGTGCTGGGCCGCCAGTGGCACCGGGAGACCGCCTACGGCGTCGCCATCCGGGCCTACGCCAAGTCCGCGCGCAGCGACGACCCGTGGATCAGCTCTCACCTGGAGCTGCGCTCACCCGAGGGCGACCTGCTGTCCGGCTACGGCTGGGTCTTCCCGCTGGGGGACGGCGAGGTGAACATCGGGGTCGGCACGCTCGCGACCGTGCGGCGGCCGGCTGACGTGCAGCTCAAGGCGTTGCTCGACGTGTACGCCGACGCCCGCCGCGACGACTGGCAGCTGGACGGCGGGGTCAGGGCGTCGTCGTCGGCGCTGCTGCCGATGGGCGGCGCGGTGTCAGGGGTCGCGGGACCGAACTGGGGCATGGTCGGCGACGCCGCCGGGTGCGTGAACCCGTTGAACGGCGAGGGGATCGACTACGGGCTCGAGACAGGGCGCTTGATCGCCGGCCTCGTCGCGCAGGGCGCTGACCTCGACCAGGCGTGGCCTGCCCTGCTGCGCCGCCACTACGGCGAGGCGTTCTCGATCGCGCGCCGGCTGGCAGGCCTCTTCACCGTCCCGGGCCTGCTGCCGGCGGCGGGACCGGTCGGCATGCGCTCGCGCGGGCTGATGACGCTCGCGCTCCGCCTCATGGGCAACCTCATCACCGAGGACGACCACGACGTGGTCGCTCGGCTCTGGCACGCCGCAGGCCGTCTGTCGACCCGCTTCGACGACCGCCCGCCGTTCGCCGCGGCCGAGCTGCGCCGCTGACCCAGCCCGGGTGTGCGCAGTGCGGTCTGGGGTCGCTCAGATCGCGAGCATCCGCTCGACGGACCGACGCGCGTCGGCCGCGACCGCGGGGTCGATGGTGACCTCGGTCGTCAGGGTCTCGAGGCTCCGCCGGATCTTGGCGAGCGTGATGCGCTTCATGAACGGGCACAGGTTGCAGGGCCGGATGAACTCGACGTCCGGGTTCTGCGCCGCCACGTTGTCGCTCATCGAGCACTCGGTGATGAGAGCGACCTGCTTCGGCTTGCGCGTCGACACGTAGTCCGACATCTGCGCCGTGGAGCCGGACAGGTCAGCCACCTCGACGACCTCGGGCGGGCACTCGGGGTGCGCGAGGACGACGATGCCCGGGTTCTCGTCCCGGATCTGCTGGATGTCGCGCGGCGTGAACTGCTCGTGGACGATGCAGCTGCCGGCCCACGTGACGATCTCGACGCCGGTCTGCTTCGCGATGTTCGCGGCCAGGTACTGGTCCGGGATCATGATGACCTTGTCGACACCGAGCGACTCGATGACGCGCACGGCGTTGCCGCTGGTGCAGCACACGTCGCTGACCGCCTTCACCGCGGCCGACGTGTTGACGTAGGTGACGACCGGGACGCCGGGGTGCTGCGCCCGAAGGCCGAGGACGTCGTCCGCCGTGATGCTCGACGCCAGCGAGCAGCCGGCCTCGGGGTCGGGGATGAGCACGGTCTTGCTGGGGTTGAGCAGCTTCGCCGTCTCGGCCATGAAGTGCACGCCGGCGAGCACGATGACGTCCGCGTCGACCGTCGTGGCCTCCTGCGCCAGCTTGAGACTGTCGCCCACGATGTCGGCGACGCCGTAGAAGATCTCCGGCGTCTGGTAGTTGTGCGCGAGGATGACGGCGTTGCGTTCGCGCTTCAGCCGCAGGATGGCCTCGGCGTCGTCCGCGAAGACACCCCACTCGGCCTCGGGGACGACGTGCCGCACCTTCTCGTACAGGTCGCTCGCTGGGATCGTCACGCTGGTCATGCACGCCTCCGGCCGCCGTGGGCCTGCTTCGCGGTGCGCCGTTCGCCCGCGTCCAGGAGCAGCATATATGCCCACCCTGAGCATAAGTCACGGGACCTTGGTCCCCTGGCTCCTCGCCCGAGCCGCGGCCTCAGCGTGACCGGACGACCGGCAGGCTCGTGCCGGCGACCTGGCGCTCGGCCAGCACCTCCCGGCGGAAGCGGAAGGTCTGGGCGGGCCTGCCCCCGGTCTCACGCGTCACGTGACCGGTCGGCTCCACGAGCTCCTGCTGCGCCACCAGGCGGCGGAAGTTCTGCTTGTGCAGCCGACCACCGGCGATCGCCTCGACCACCAGCTGCAGCTGGCCCAGCGTGAACTCCTCGGGCATGAGCTCGAACACCATCGGTCGGTACTGGCTCTTGGTGCGCAGCCTGGCGATGCCCGTGGCGAGGATGCGCCGGTGGTCGTGCACCATGGGTTCCCCCGGCACGGTGACCGCAGCCGGCCGCGGGGACTCGGGCACGAGTCCCGCCTCGTAGAGCAGCTCGTACCGCTGCAGCACGAGGTCCGGCAGCCACGGGTGCGAACCGCGACCGAACGTGATGTCGCAGCGTTGGCGACGGACCAGCTGCTCTCGTGGGTCGGACGACGACACCCAGCCGGCGAGCATCGGCGCGATGAGCTCGTCCACGACGGCCGGCCCGTCGGCGCGCTGGTCCTCCCACGGGAACAGCTCGTACCACGAGCGCCACGCCGAAGACGCGTCGACGACCCGGGTGAGACCGAGGTAGGAGACGGAGATGACGCGCCCGCCGTGACCCGCCCGGCCCGCGTCGGCGAAGGTGTAGAGCTGCTCGACGTAGCCGAGCGGGTGACCGGTCTGCTGCTCCACCCACGACCGCAGCCCGGCCTGCATCGAGCGGTGACGCGACTGCAGCGGGCCCGACGGCAGCCTCGGCTCACCGGCCGAGGTGAGCACGTGCGGCAGCCCGTCGACGACGGCGACGACCACGGCGACCAGCTCCGTGCGCAGCGCCTCCGCCGGTTCGCCACCCGCTCGGTCGACGTGCGTGGCGTCGGCGGCCACGGGCCGAGGGTCCTCGTCGGGATGGCCCACCGGTTGCGTTCCTCCCGTCGCACGGACGCCGTCGACGGCATATTGTGCCCGGTACTTCAGAGCGTCGCTGGATGACACCAGCGCGACTGGACGACACGACACGGCCGACGGGGCGGCTCGACCCGCGGACGCGTCGTCCGGGATGCTCGTGCCATGACGCGACCGACGCCGAAGCGCCGCACCCGACTCCGGAGCGGCGTCTGGCAGATCGCTGCCCTGGCGCTCGCGGCGCTCGCCACGCTGCTGCTGCTCGTGCTGCCGGCCTACAGCAGCACCAGCCAGTCCAGCGACGGGCCGTCGGTCACCACCACGACGACGTTGCTCGAGCAGCAGGGTCCGGGCGTGCTCGGCATCCTGGCGGTGCCGTTGGTGCTGATGCTGGTGCCGCTCTACGTCCGCGGCGGTGCGCGGCGCTGGGTGAGCCTGGCGTGCACGGCGCTGCTCTTCGTCGGCGCCCTCCTGGGCCTCGCCAGCATCGGCATGTTCTACCTGCCGGCCGTGGTGTGCTCGATCGCCGCCACGACAGCGGCGATGAACGAGCACCGGGTGTCGGCCTAGACGGGTCGGCCGCGGCGGAACCAGGCGGCTTCCCGGCACGTCACAGCGACATGGGTCACGTCGCGCTCGTCGCCGGGGTCCGCTCAGCGGCTCGCCGCAGCGGTCCTCGTCGGATCGTCGTCCGGCTGCTGATCGCCGCCTCGGTCGCGGCTGCCCTGGGGCTGCTGGCGCCGGCGTCCGCCCCGGCCAGCTGCGTCGGCCCGCAGCTGACGGTCACCACCGGCGCCGACGCCACGCACGGCAGCACAGCCGAAGCGCCCGCCATCGCACCTAGCTCGCCAGGCTCGCCCACGCGGGTCTTCCCCGGCGACCCGCTCGCGGTCGAGGGCAGGTACTTCCACGACGGCTGCGCCGACATGGTCGAGGTGACAGCGTGCTCGGGACCGCGCACCGTCGATCCCGAGACTCCGGCGCGCCAGGTCGAGCTGCAGCTGGTGCAGGGCGACCGCTCGTGGGTGCTCGGCCGGGCGGACGCCGGCGACGCCGGGACCGACTACGGCATCCGCTGGCACGTCGCGGTGCCAGACGACGTCCCCTCCGGGCCCGCACAGCTCGTGGCTCGTGGCGCGACGGCGCAGCTCCACGTCTGGCGCTGAGCTGGCCGGCTGCGGTCAGCCGTCCAGCCGGTAGCGCCAGAAGGCGGGGAACCTCAGCAGCACGAACGGGATGACGACCACCACGAGCAGGCCGCCGACGGTCGTCGTCAGGCCCGGCCCGACGGCGTCGCCGACGGTGCCGTGCAGCAGGTCCGCGAGCCTCGGACCACCCGCCACGACCACGAAGTAGACGCCCTGCATGCGGCCACGCATCTCGTCGGTGGCAGCTGTCTGAAGCATGGCGTTGCGGAACACCATGCTGACCAGGTCGGCGGCGCCCCCGATGGCGAGGAAGACGACGGCGAGCCAGAGGGACGACGTGAGGCCGAACGCGGCGATCGCCAGTCCCCACGCGATGACCGCGACCGCCACCGCCTTGCCGTGCGACCGGTACCGGGTGAACGCGCCGGAGAAGAGGCCGCCCAGCAGCGTGCCCAGCGGGATGGCCGCGTAGAGCAGGCCGAGCGCGAGGCCACCGCCCGGGGGGTCGCCGAAGGTGCGCTCCGCCATCTCCGGGAACAGCGCCCGGGGCATGCCGAAGACCATCGCGGTGATGTCCGCGAGGAACGACACGAGCAGCACGGCGTGGAGCGAGATGTAGCGGAAGCCGTCGACGATCGAGGCCAGGCCGGCCGCCGTCCTCCTGCCCGCGTCGTTCAGCAGGGGCGGCAGCGGCGGCAGACGCCAGCACGCGTAGATCGCTGCCGTGAGGAACACGGTGTCGATCAGGTAGAGCACCTTGAGGCCTAGTACCGGGATGAGCGCACCGGCGAGCAGCGGCCCGGCGACCGCGCCCAGCCCGAAGACGGTGGAGTTCAAGGCGTTCGCGGCCGCGAGCTCGGTTGACGGCACGAGTCGCGGGATCGCCGCGCCCCGTGCCGGGCTGTTGAGCCCGAAGCATGCCTGCTGCAGCCCGAGCAGGACCAGGACGACCCACACCGACGCGCTGCCTACCGCGGCCTGCACGAACAGGCCCAGCGACGTGAGCGCGACGCCGGTGTTGGTGAACAGCAGCATCGTGCGGCGGTCGACGGCGTCCGCGATGCTGCCGCCCCAGAGGGCGAACACCACGAGCGGCACCAGGGCCACCGCGCCGCTCACGCCCACCCAGGCCGAGGAGCCGGTGTCGTCGAAGATCTGCTTGGGGACGGCGACCGCGGTGAGCTGGGCCCCGATCGACGTGACGACGGTCGACGCCCAGAGGCGGCGGAACGGCAGGTGCGCCAGCGGTGCGGTGTCGACGACCAGTCGGCGCCACCTCGACGTCGTCGGCGCACTCACGAAACGCCACGCTACGGCAGGTTCGCCCGGCTGCCCGGCCGGTGTCGGTCCGGTGGAAGGCCACCGAGGGGTTTCGCGCCACGAGCATCTGCGACAGCATCGAGCCCATGGCGACCGACAAGCTGACCGGACAGCAGATCGCGGACGAGGGGCTCACCGGCTGGGTCAACGTCCAGGGCGGGCTGCAGACCCGCATCGCGACCGGGGACTTCGCCACCGGTCTGCGGGTGGTGGACGCCATCGGCGCGGCCGCGGAGGAGCTGAACCACCACCCGGACCTGGACCTGCGCTACGGCCACGTGGACGTCCGGCTGAGCAGTCACGACGTCGGTGGGCTCACCGCGCGCGACGTGACCCTGGCGCGGCGCATCTCGCAGATCGCGACCGAGGCCGGCGTGACGCTCGACGGCACCGCGACCTCACGGCTCGAGCTCGCCCTCGACACCCCTGCCACGGCGACGGTGCTGCCGTTCTGGGCGGCTGTCATGGGGATGGAGAAGACCTCGGACGACGACGTGCAGGACCCCGCCGACGCGCTGCCGGCGATCTGGTTCCAGGAGTCCGGCAGCGAGGAGCCGCGCCAACGCTGGCACCTCGACCTGTGGGTCGACCCCTCACAGGTGCAGCCGCGCATCGACGCGGCGGTCGCGGCCGGTGGCGCGCTCGTCAGCGACGCCAGGGCACCGAGGTTCTGGGTGCTCGCCGACCCCGAGGGCAACAAGGTCTGCCTCTGCACCTGGCAGGACCGGGGCTGAGTGGGTCAGCGGTCGGCGGCCGTCAACGTCGCCGGATCCCGGACGACGTCCTCGCCACCCACGACCTGTCGGTGCGCAGCGGCGTCGGCCGCGTTCTGCGGCACCTGAGGGGACACGGCACTGCCGAGCTTCAAGGGACGGCTGAAGCCGGCCCACAGCACGGCCGTCGCACCGACGAGGATCGTCACAGAGGTCATCTGAGCCACGGTGGCCGTCATCTGCGCGAGCAACGGTGAACCGGGCGCCGCCAGGAACCACGCTGCCGCGGCCACGGTCGCGGCAGTCATCTCGAGCCACGGTGCCCTCCGGTCGCGACGGTCGGCGGGCAGGACGACGGCCTCCAACCCCAGCTGGCTGAGCCGCCTGGCGCGGTACTTGGTCCGGTACGTCTTCCAGACCGCTACCGGCGTGATCAGCAACGAGGTGGCCAGCAGCACCCAGCGGTAGGGCAGATAGGAACCGGGGTGGTCCTTGATCGCCGTCGCCAGCGCACCGCTGGTGACCGCGGTGTAGAGGACGAGGACCTCGGCCGGGATGGAGCTGATCAGGGTGTCGGTCTGCCGCTCGTTCTTGCGTCCCGGGCTCTGCGAGGCGACCTCCTCGCCCCGGGGAGCGACGTCCCGTGCCACGGCGAGGTCGGTCAGCGATCGGATGCTCATCGTCCACACTCCTGCGACGGGGATGTGCGTGCGGCAGACCGATCCGCAGCACCAGCGACTCGGCTGTCATCTCGACGGTGGACCCGTCGGACCGTGTCCCCCAGAGGCGTTGGTCCTCCTCGGGCCGAACGGCGCCCGGCTGCACGTCGAGGACCAAGGCCCCATCCGGACGCGGGCCACCGCGACCTAGCCTGACGAGATCAGGACCGCGGGGGCGCCATGGCCATCTTGTCCACCAGACGGACGACGAGCCGACCGGCAGCACGGGCGCTGGTCACGCTGGCTGGGTTGCTGGTGCTCGCGGCCGGCTGCGGCACCGGCGGCCAGGGTGACGGCGCGCCGGCGCCGACGCAGACGCCGTCCGCTTCGAGCTCGTCCTCTTCGGCCAATCCGTTCACGGCTGCCGACCACGCCATGGCGCAGATGGTCGACGCGAACGCGGCCTGGCACGTGCGCAGGACCGTTCCGGTGGACCAGACCCAGGACGTCGGCCTGAGCGTGGGCCAGACCGACGAGCTCACGCGGCAGATCGAGGACAACCTGCCTCAGACCGAGAGCGTGCCTGCAGGCACGCTGCAGGTGGGCACCGACGTGACCGCCGCCCTCGTCGGGGACCCGTCGGACGTGCAGATCCGACCGGACCAGGCGATCGACGCTTCGACCGGCTCGGCCGTCGGACTGCTCTGGACGTGGAAGGTTCGCGCGTTGCACCCGACGAAGGACCTGCACCTGACCGCCCACCTGGCGATGCTCGTCCCCGGCACCGACCACCGGCTGACTCGGGATGTGCCGCTGCACCTGACCGTGCAGCGCACCGCGAGCTACACCGCCCACCAGATCTTCACCCACTGGGCCACCTGGGCCGCCATCGTGACAGCAGCAGCAGGGGTCGCACGGTGGCTCTGGGTGCGCCTGCGCCGCCGCCGGGCCGGCCACGCGACCGACCGGGACTCACCTGACGGGACGGCTGGCCCGACGATGGTGTCGCCTGCGGCATACTGACGGACGGACGGATCACAGCCCGCGAACTGCACAGGTGCCATCCCGAGGTCTCCTCCGACGGAGAGCGCGAGAGTTCGTCGGACTGCCACTCCGGCCCCCCGCCCTCGTGGGGCAGCAAGAGAACTCCGAATCGTGCTCACGGTGGACGCATCTCAAGGAGTACCGGAACGCGAAGGCCATGATTCCGGAACGGACATTTCAGATATCCGCAGGTCAGCGGCTTGCCGAGCGCCTCTAACGGGCCTGCAAACCAGCTGCCACCGGGGTCACGCCGTGCATCTAGTATCGGCCGGTGCAGCCACCCA